>JAITOM010000294.1 GCA_031289975.1 Methanobrevibacter sp.
CTTATAATAACGATGCTTATAATTGTTCACTTATCGTTAGCCTTGTCATTCTTTCTCTAGCCCTTAACTATATGGATACTTATAGTTAATTAGATATTTCCATCATGCAACCTCTTAACCAATCACTTGTTTAAGAGTTTCTGGGGAGAAAATCCCACACAACTGGATATTTTACTGAATTAATTAATGAAGAATAGAGACCCTATCCTGTCGCACAATGACATGTATATGATCTAAACTTTTTCTGCTAAAAACCAAAATTCCAGATCTGAATTTCCATCCTCTTTTTACAGTGCCTTTAATTATAAATTAACAAAATTTATTAAATAATTTTGAAAAATAGGATATTTTAATAAAAACTGAAAAACTTTTAAACTACAAAAGATTTGGTTTTAGAACATGAAGAAAATTAAAGATTTATTATTGAAGATAACTTAAATATCGAAGATTTTTTGTTTCTAAGTTAAAATTAAAGTTCTAAGTTAAAATTAAAGATTTTAAATATAAGAAATTTGGTTCTAAACTATAAAAACTTTATTGAATTCACTACATTATTTTTTTAGAAGTTCATAAACCTCTTTTTTACCAAATTTTAAAATATCTTCATATTTTTCTCCTTTAGCTATTTTAGTCATTAATTTAGATTTAAGATTGTTGTAATCATTATTATTAATTATTTCAAGAACATCCACAAACCAACACAATTTTAAATCACAATTTAATTTCTCCATTAAACATTTAGGTTTAGATGATTCATAAGTAGCATGCAATGCTTCTAAACTTGACATATCTAATTTATTCATTAATATTTTTTCAAATTCATTAACAGAAATATCCAATTCATCAGATAAAGGAATAATAACATCTTTTTTCCATCGAAAACTATGAATAATTTTAGCTTTCATTGATTTTAGTAAATCTTCATCCATAATCATCACCACTTATCTACAATAAGAAATATTTTACTCCATAAATAGCTATTGATATTGTTATCCCTATAATAGTTTCATATCTTCCATATCCTGGTCTCATTCCCAATACAAAAGCAATAAAAAATAATCCAATTGAAATTGTAATTATTGGGCTAAGTATTGAACTTAAAATGTCTGAGTTTATTAATATTATCCATGCTAAAATAGCTATTATTAAGACTAAAACATCTATTTTATTATAGATAAATGGTTCACCATGTTGTTTATAGCTAAAGAGAAGACCAACAATAGATCCAATAATAAAAGCTAATAAATATATTAAATATATAATTTCGTTCATTGTTCCACATTATATTTTTTTATCATAGTTTAATTAATTATTCAAACATTTTAAACTTAATAACATAGGACATCTATAAATTTAATCAATTTTCTTTTCAATTATTCTTTAGATAGCATTATATAAGTATATAAATGATATTACGATACATCCCAAAACTATAAAAAATACAATCTTTTCTAAGTTTTCAGTAATATGATTAAACTTAGGATAAATTTGTAATAAAATCAATACTAAGAAGATAATTCCTAAGATTAAAATAGGTAAAATTTGTATAGATTGTAATAATGAAACTACTGCACCAAGAACAAGAACTCCAATAGCTACAAGTGATGTTAAAATTATAAGATCTTTTTCTTTATTCATTTTATCTCCTTTACTTAATTTTACTATTAATTTTTTAAAAAACAAACATTAGTAGCAGTGAACCCACAATTCCAATTAGTGCAATTGAAATTTGAGACATAACAGAATGATTTGGATTTAATATTGGAGTTGTAGCATTAATTAATCCTGTTAAAAATGCAATAGCTAACATACCTACAACATATAATAAAATGGATAAATCTCCAAAGAATATAGTTAAAAATATCCATGAGAAAATATACCAAGATATAGACTCGGATAACATAATATATCCTCTTAAAAGACCAAAATGTTCTGTTTCATATCCAGAAACTATATCCTTTCCTTTAGTAATCCCAAAAGGAGAATATGGAGATTTAGAAAGTATTAACACAAATAATACAATAGCCACTAATGGTAACTTCAATATTAAAGGACCATGAATACTTTGATAAGTAATAATATCACTAATGTTCATTGAACCTACTTGAAGATAAACAATAAATATAACAGCAAACAATGGAAGTTCAGATGCCGCTGAGAAAACTGCTCTAATACAACTCATTTTTCCATAAGGTGAACCAGATGATGAACCAGCATTATGTTCTACAATCTTATAGACAGCATAGATTGCAAATATTAATAGCAACGATCCTTTTAAAACAGGAGCAATAATAACAGCAGCAATCCAAATAGCACATAAAATACATACTATAGAGATATAAAATGGCATTGAAGATGTTTTTGGAAATGTAGTTTCTTTAAAGAAGAATTTTAAAGAATGTAGGAAATGTTGTATTATTGGAGGACCTGGTCTAAGCTGTATCCTTGCCATAACTTTCCTATGAAATCCTAATAAGATGCTTCCAAAAAGAAAGGATATTAGAACATTTATAATTATATCAGCCATTAAATTCATATTATCATTTAAAGCAAAATAAACTTTTAAAAAGACCAATTAATTAATTAATTAAAAACTTTATTACAATAAAAATTTAACTAATATCCAATAAATGGTTCGTGTGCTCTATCCTCCTCTTCATCTTTTTTAGGTGCTGCCATAGTTATTAAACCAAATGAAAGAATAAATAATGGAATAAATACAATAGCTACACTATAAACTATCCAACTTGCAGGATTAAATATTAAACAGTATAATATAAACACTGCTGATATTGTAAGGATTATGTATCCATATTTAACTAAAGTTCTCATTTTAACTCCTTAACTAATTAGTTAATACTTGATACTCGCCCTGTCTAAAGACAGGGGATTCTTGTTGATTAGAACTCATATTGTGGAGTTCCTTCTCTCAAAGCTTTTAACCCATTACCCATGGGCGATTTAAACAATTGTAAACCTCTATTTAATATATTAATAGCAGCATTAATGTCACGGTCATGTTGAGTATCACAAATAGGACATTTGGGGTTTCTGTTGTTTAAGTCTTTTGTTTTTAAGACTTTAC
>JAITOM010000330.1 GCA_031289975.1 Methanobrevibacter sp.
AAAATAAATAAATAAAAATTATTATTTAAAAAATTAATTTAATATTAATTTAAAATTTATAAAAATAAGATATTTAAAAATAATGATTACTTACAAACATTTTTTACATCACTATAATAAAAATTTTAATAAAGATAATTATGGAGTGCTCTCTTATAATAAATAAAAGGACATATTATGGAAGTTTGCAGTAAATGTGGTAATCCTAAGATTATTATAAAAAGAAAACAATCAGGTCAGGCTTTATGTAACAGTTGTTTTATTGAAAACATTCAAAGAAAAGTCATAAAAACCATTAAAAAAGAAAAACTTATTGATAAAGGAGATAAGATTCTTGTTGCATTATCAGGAGGGAAAGATAGTGTTGCTGTTCTTGATATTTTATACACGTTTTATGAAAAAAAAATAATTGATTTATGTGCAGTTACCATAGATGAAGGAATAGCTAACTATAGGGATGAAGGAGTTAAAATAGCTATTGATTATGCTAAAGAACTTGAAATTGAACATGAAGTAATTTCTTTTAAAAACTCGTTTGGATTAACATTGGATGAGATAATGAAAAATCCTAATCATAGAGGGTCATGTAGCTATTGTGGAGTATTTAGAAGATGGATTTTAAATAAATCAGCTAAAAAATTAAGGGCGGATAAAATAGCTACAGGTCATAACTTAGATGATGAAACACAGGCTATTTTAATGAACTATTTAGAAGGAAATCTTCATAATCTTTCTAAGTTAGGTCCTAAAATAGAATCCAATGTTTTTATACCTAAAATTAAACCTCTTAGAGAAGTTCCAGAATATGAAATTGGTTTATATGGGGTAGCAAAAGATTTAAATGTTCATAGATCTTCTTGTCCTTATGCTAACACATCATTTCGAATGGAAATATCTAAAATGATGAAAAAATTAAGCGAAACCCATCCAACAATTATGTATTCAACTCTTAGAGGCTTTGATAAAATTAAAATAGCTATTAAAAATCAATACGATAACACAAACAATTTTAGCAGATGTAAAATCTGTAATGAACCTTCATCAGGTTCATTATGTCAAGTCTGTAGTTTTTTAAAAGAATTATAAATCATAGGGGTGTCATGAAAAGGAGATACCTGGTTATTTAAATAGTATTTTAATTAAAATGCTTGCAATAACTTTGAAATCTACATTTATTACATTTATTTTTATTCTTAGTTGGAATAAATGGTTTAATACCATTAAATAATCCATGCATACGATTTATTAAAAATTTAATCTTTTTTTCATTGTTTTCATCGAAATTATCTGAAAAAATAAGATGGTCTGTTCCTCTTTCTCGAATTGAGATTAATATTTTTCTATTATCATTAATCATGGATTTAAAAGCTAAAGCATAAGCTAAAACTTGATTAATTGAAGAATTATATGCTATTTTCCCTGGTTTATCATCAATTATTATAAATTCATCTGGAGTCATTTGAATTTCATCAATAAATCCTCTTATTCCAAATTCAGGAGATATTACATATACCTCTCTTGAAATAGCTTTTTCTTTTTTTGAATCCTCTAAAACTTCTTCAAAAGTAGCAACTTTAACTTTCTTTTTTACAGCTTCTTTTTTAAAATCTGTTTCTAAGTTTTTATGCTCTTTTAATCCTATAATCATTGGTTGTGTTGGTTTAACACTAATGCCTTTATAATATTCTAAATATAAACTGTATTCACAATATCCTTGAGTGTTTAACCAACTTATCGGAAAATTATTTTTCCCTTGAAGAATTTTCAACCCTTTAATTTTAGAATGATTTTTAAGTTTATAGTTGTTTTTAAATTTAATTAATCTTTCCATTAAAACACCAATTAACAAATTATTAAATTAATAACATTTAAATAGTTTTAAATAAAACTACACCTAAAATTATTTTTATTTACTACACTTAAAATTATTTTTATTTAATTCTTTTTTTAGTAATCTTAGTTCCGCAAATTTCACATTCATCATAAGAATAATCATTAGGATATTCTTTCATACATCCTCTACAAAATTTTCTCCAATTGTAAATATTAACAATTCCGTCAGTTAAAATAGATTTAAATGTGATGTTTAATATTTTTAAAGTGTTTTGTATGGTATAATCATCTGTTATTACAACAACAGTTTTACCAGAACTATGAAAATCCAAGGCTAAGGATAATAATTTAGTGTCAGCTATTGATAATCTTAATTCATCACCAGATTTTGAAATTATATGCTTCATCTTATTTAAACATTCCTCTCTTGGTTCAACAATAGTTAAATAATAGCTATTGATCGCTTCATTCATGGTTAATGTAGACTTCAAATCCTTTACTTCGTAAGAAATTTCAGGTACTGTGAAATTTAATTTAGTAAAAGGTATAAATCCATTAATTAATCCAGAAGCATCTAAAATATAATGAATTTCACTATTTTCTACCAACTTCATCATTTTCTCCCAGATATTTATATACCACTTAAATTAGATATTTATATATAAAAATAGTTTTCTGTTCCTAATATGAAATTGTAAATAATCCTTTAATAGCTATTTGCTTTAATAATTGATGTTTATAAGTGATTTAAGATGGTTCCAGTAATAGCCACTGAGAGAACCCATTTTCATGATTAAAAGCCAGATATTAATTTAATTTTTAGTTTTTCCTATTTTATACACTTTTTGAACGGTTTCATGTAATATTAATAGCTTTTTTAGTATAAAACTGATTTTATAATAATTTTTTAGGATCATTGAATATTACTTTTTGGTAATATAATTGTAGTAACGGATCTCTTTGGAAATTTTAAAATAAAATAGAAAAAGAAATATAAATGAAAATCTTAGATTAAAAAAGGTTAAAATCCCATTTGGAACTTTAACTAATTTTTGCAATGAATAACATCACCTTATTTAAATAGTTAAATTATTAATTCTAGATAATAATGTTGTTTTGGATGACATGGACAACCTGGTATTGGATAAGGTCTAAATAAAATCATATTTTCACATCCTAAAATTCAATAGATAAATTTATAAAAATCATGATTTATAAAGTTTTTTTGTTTGAGATTTCTAAGATGTAAAAAATTATTTGATAACTTAATTTTTTTATTTTTCATGTCTCTAAAATTTATTGAGAGATCTAACTTTCTAAAAATATAACTAATTTTAAATAAATATATTTTAATAATATTTATTTTTAAATATTTTTAAAAAAATTATTTATTAAGAACTTTATCAAAAATACTATAAAAGAAAAATATAAACTTGTAAAGTTCTTTTTAAAATTTTCTTATTATTTATAAAAGCAATTTATTTGGCACTGTAAAATTAGCATGGATTTTCACAATTGAAAAATTGAAAACAGACGATAAAAGTTTAATGACATGTATATGGGCTTAATGCTTTTATGCTAAAATCCAAATTCCAAATTATGA
>JAITOM010000371.1 GCA_031289975.1 Methanobrevibacter sp.
TCACAATTTGGAATTTGGATTTTAGCATAAAAACATTAAGCCTATACACATGTAATTAAACTTTTATCATCTGTTTTCAATTTTTCAATTGTGAAAATCCATGCTAATTTTACAGTGCCAAAAATAAATGATTAATTACAAACATTTTTTTACATCACTATAATATAGATATATTTTGATTACTATAAATAAAGTTTTAATACTTCTCACATTCAGCTTTTCCACATTAACCATAAAATGAGTATTTTTAATTCTTTGATCTTTTTGTAGAAAGTAATTTGATAGAAATATGTTCTTGTAAATCTAAAAGTATATTGAATGCTTTGTTAAAAACAAATGTTAATGCAATTTTTTTCTATTCATTTTAACACCAATCCATTAGAAAGATTTAAAAATCATATGATGAATAAATAATAAAAATAATTTCTGTAAAGTTTACATGATCTTTTCGCCGATTTCAGCCTCATTAAGAGTTATAATCTCAGAACTATCTGCTGTAGCTAAAATCATTCCCTCAGATTTAACTCCAAATAGCTTTACAGGTTTTAAATTTACTAATACTGTGATTTTTTTATTTATTAACTGTTCTGGAGAATATTTCAAACCAAGACCAGCAACAATCTGTAATTCTTTCTCTTTAATATCTACTTTTAACTTCAATAATTTATCAGAACCCTCAATTTTCTCAGCTTCAAGTACAATACCTATTCTTAAATCTAATTTAATAAAATCATCAATACTTATTATATCCATCATATTGTTCTCCTTTTCATCTAATTTTTTATTATTATTTTTGTTATTAACCTTTTCCTTTTTGTTATTCGTTTCTTTTTTCTTATTAGATTTTTCAATCTTATTCTCTGAGGTTATATTAACATCTGCTTCATTTTCAAGTTTATAAAGCTTTTCTTTTTCTTTGCTTATATCTTTTTCATCAACTTTTTTAAATAATGGTTCAGCTTTTTTAATTTCATGACCAGCATCTAAAAACATCTTGCAATTATTCCAATCATTGGTATCTTCAACATTTAAAATATTTAAAATATCTGTTGATTTATTTGGAAGATAAGGTTTTAAGGTAATGGCTAAAATCTTTGAAAGCTGATTGGATAAATGAAGACAATTAGAAGCTTTTTCATGATCATCTTTTACAGATTGCCATGGTTTCTGATAATCAAAATATTTATTTCCTTCTTTAGCTATTTTAAGTATATTTACAAGACCATCCCTAAATTTAAAATCAGATATTGAATTTGCTACCTCATCAGATAGGCCTTCAATTAATGATTTAAATTTCTTATCTTCATCAGATAAATTGAAAAGTTCTGGAACTTTACCCTCAAAAAATTTATTTGTAAAGGTAAATGTTCTATGAAGGAAATTTCCTAAAACATCCGCTAACTCATCATTCACTCTTCTTGCAAAATCATCCCATGAAAAATCCATATCCTTATTTAAAGGAGCTGTAATTGTAAGATAATATCTAAGCAAATCAGGATCAAAATTTTCAACAAAATCTTTTACCCAAATAACCCATCCTTGACTTGTAGACATTTTCCTACCTTCCAATGATAAGTATTCACCAGCGATAATATTATCAGGATTCTTACAACCATGTCCATTTAACATTGCAGGCCAAAAAATACCATGATGATAAATAATGTCCTTACCAATGAAATGAAGAACTGTATCATCCCAATATTCTCTCCATGAATTTCCTGTTTTATTAGACCATTCAGTTGCAGAGGACACATAACCAATTAATGCTTCAACCCAAACATAAATAATTTTGCCTTGAGCACCTTTTAAAGGAATAGGAATACCCCAATCCATATCTCTACTTAAAATCCAATCCTTTAAATCATCTTTTAACCAGTTCTTTAAATAATTTCTAACATTATTAGGTAATTTAGGAGTATTGTATACAAAATCCTCAACTTCACTTTGAAATTTACTTAATCTAAAAAAGTAATGCTTTGATTTTTTAATTATAGGTGTTTTTCCACAGGTTAAACATTTAGGATCTAAAAGATCTTCTGCATCTAAATGTCTTCCACAAACTTCACATTGATCTCCTCTTGCACCTGGACTATTACAAAATCTACACACCCCTTCAACATAACGATCAGGTAAAAATTTATTGCATGAATCACAATATAACTGTTTTATTTCCTTTTCATAAATAAGGTCTTTATTATATAAATTTAAAAAGAAATTTTGAGCTATTTTATAATGGGTTTTACTTGTTGTTCGTGAAAAATTGTCAAGACTAATATCACACATTTCAAGATCTTTAACTATTTTTCTATGATATCTTGTAGCTATTTCAATAGGTTTTTTGCCTTCATTATCTGCTTTAACAGCTATTGGAGTTCCATGTTCATCAGTAGCACAAACTAATAAGACATCATTTCCAATCATTCTATTAAATCGTGTGAATATATCAGCTGGAATGTATGTAGACCTCAAATGTCCTAAATGACATGGTCCATTAGCATAAGGTAATGCACATGAAATAAAAAATTTAGTCATCAATACTCTCCTTTAAGTAAATAATAATTTGATAAATAATAATTTTTGATGAAATATACAATTTGATAAATGATATGTCTATTTATTTTTTTTATTATAAATAATTTATATAGTTTTGAAATCTCTTAACAATTAAATAGTATATAAATAAATATATTATATTCATTATAGAAAAGTTCTTAAATTTTAAAATGATAATTTTTTTATTAATTTATTCAATTTTAAATATCACTTTTAAATTATTAAATTTATTTATAGCCATTTTGGAAAAGTTCTTAAATTTTGAATATCATCTTCTGTAAAATTAATTTTTTCATGTTAAAAATTGAGTTGGATTTTCATGAAAATCTTATTTTAATTAAAATTGTTAATTATTGAATTATAATAATTATACAAATTATTTGTTTAAAAAAATTGTTAATTATTGAATTATAATAATTATACAAATTATTTGTTTAAATAAATATATTATAATAATTTATATTAAAAAATAAAGAAAAACTTCGTTTTTCTAAGTGAAATAAAAAATTTCAGTAAAGAAAATTAGAAATTTTCTAACTTATAAAATCATAGATTTTATAAATAACAAAAATATAAGACTTAATTTATATTTAAAGAAATATTTTATTATATGGTATTTCCAAAATATTTATTTAAAAGTTGAATATAAATAAAAATAAATTTACAAAACACTACAATAAATTTTTTTATTAAATTATTTAATTTTAAATTTCACTTTATAAAAATCTGTAATTTTATATTTTAAATAATATTAATATAATTTAATTAATATAAATAATTTTAAATTAATATTTATAAAATCTATGATTTTATAAGTCAAAAAATTTCTAATTTTTGCTATTTTTTAATAATATTTATTTTCAAAAAAGTTATTTATTGTAGTATAAAACTTAATTTTTTGCAAAATATTATTAATTTTAATTTTTTTAAAATCAATTTTTTTAAAATTAAAATTATTATTTTTAAAAAATAAATAAAATAAACTATTTAATTACAAATTAATAAAATTTATTAGATAATTTTAAA
>JAITOM010000377.1 GCA_031289975.1 Methanobrevibacter sp.
TGGCACTGTAAAAAGAGGATGGAAATTCACAATTTGGAATTTGGATTTTAGCATAAAAACAGGCACTGTAAAATTAGCATGGATTTTCACAATTGAAAAATTGAAAACAGACGATAAAAGTTTAATGACATGTATATGGGCTTAATGTTTTTATGCTAAAATCTAAATTCCAAATTGTGAATTTCCATCCTCTTTTTACAGTGCCTAAAAACATTAAGCCCATACACATGTAATTAAACTTTTATCATCTGTTTTCAATTTTTCAATTGTGAAAATCCATGCTAATTTTACAGTGCCTAAAATTGGCATGGATAATTTTTGTATTTGACCCTATTTTTTAAAGTTCTATGATTTGCAATATAATTTTTCACAATAGATGCTATTCAACGGATATAAGATGCATATTATCCTGAATTTAATGTATCAATTAATAAGAAAGTTTGAGGTTACAACTGCAGAAGTTCATGATTCACAAATATGTTTTAATTTTACTTACACTGTTATGTATAGTAATAAAAGTTATTTTAGAGCTGAATTTCCATAGTATAAAGGTTCCATACTTAAAAAATCTAATGATTCAAGAATCAATGCATTCAGACAAAAATAAACTATAAAATTAGTGTTAAAAGAGCACTGGTTGAAAGACCATTCACAGTGTTTGAAGAGCATGGGCAAAATTTCACTAAATTAACAACTGTTGACTGTGACAAAGTTAAAATGTTATTTACATCCATATATTATAATATACGGCAATTAATAACCTTAAAAAATCCAAAGATACATACAAAAGAAGAAACTGAGATATATTCTGAGGATGATTATGAAAAAATCTCTGCTTTATTTTATTGTCATGAAAATTATTTGAATGGTGAAATGTATTATAATAGTATTTACATCCTAAGTATTTGAAGAAAATTCAGGGGGCGAAGGATTAAAATATTGAAATTATAGGAGGGAGAAAAATAAAAGGAATAATGTTGAAACAATCCGAAAGGAGAAAATTAATGAAAATAAATAATGGTAATGGGAAAAAATTAGTGAAATCTAAGAAAAAGAAAGTGAATCCTAAAAATAAGAAATTAGGTTACACTTTCTAAAAAAAAAAGAAACCCCAATACATTTTTGTTTTTTTTATATTTAAGTTAATTAAAATTTTGTAGTATATCATGCACAGGAGTCACGATTAATTACAAAAATTTTTTCATCATATAAATTCAAAAATCCATTAATAATTAAATAAGGATGTTTGCCCAGATGGCCTCTTATCTTTATCCTTAGATTTTTTTTTATCCTCTGTTGATTTATTTTTAGTATTTGATTCTTTTATATTTTTATTATTACTTTTTGAATTTTCAATATTGAAGGATTCAAATGAATTATTTTCACTAACATGTTTTGATGAGCTATGTTTATCTAATCTTTCAGCTTTTTCTTTTTCTTTTTTTGTTACAATCTTTTTTGGAATCTTCTTTTTTCTAAATCTTTTAATTTCATCATCATCAAAAGATAAAAAATCAGAAATATCCCATGCTAATTCATCATCATCAAACATGATCTCAAAGTAGGGAAAACTTGCAATAGCTTCAGAATTAGAAATATGTAGTTTTTTAGACATTTTCTCTGCAATACTATCTCTTAAAGCTCTTTTACCCTTTGTTCGTCCCATATAAGTAAATGCTGTTGGTCCTGTCAATTTAGTAAATTTTTTGTAGGTTTCATCCTTGGATAAAGCAACACCAGCACCCATAAAATCAGTAGCATATCTCCAATAAGTGTAATTTCTTGTGTTCCTTGCTCTTGAAAAGTAAATATCTGATTGAGATACCATATTATATGCTTTTTTCAACTCACTTTTCTTCTCATACTCTCTTGGAATATTTTCAGCAATGTATTCTAAAACAAGTGTTGGATCTTCATCAATACGAAGTGCTTCTTTTACTTTAATTATATTCTTACTTTTCAAAACTCTTTGCACACCATCAAATATTGTGGATCTATTATCCTTTCTTGAAATTTCACTTAAATCATCGGTAGTTAAAGTTTTACTTCCTTCAGATGTAGCTTGAAATGTATTAAGAGCATATCTCATATCTCCATTAGAGTTTAAAGCTAATTGTTTAATAGCTTGTGGATCTGCATCAATTCCTTCTTTAATAGCTATTCTTTTAAGTAATGCATTAATAGAGTTGGTATGAACTTTACCCATCTTTACAACTAAAACTTTTGGTTTAATTGAACTTAAACGTTTACTATAAAAATCATTAGCCATCATAACCATAGGGTGCTTAGTTTCTTTAATTATGTTTCCAACAGCTCTTGTTCCACCTCTATCATTTGTTCCATGCATTCCATCAACTTCATCTAAAATAATCAATTTATGACTTGTTTTAAATAAAGATTGAGTATTTGATGATTCTCCAATTGTTCTTTTAATATCATCGTATCTACGTGCATCACTTGCATTTAACTCTATATACTCACTAAATTCGTTAGCTATTATATGAGCCATGGTTGTTTTACCTGTTCCAGCTGGACCTATTAAAAGAAGCGGTTTTTGAGCTTGATTATTTTTCCAGCCATCCACCCATGCTTCAATCTCTTTCTTTTGCTTAACATTCCCAATAACATCTTTAAATGATTTAGGCCTATATTTTTCAGTCCATACCATAATTTCACATCTATTGCTTGACTTATTATAGTTAGTATAATAAGTTTAATTAATTAATAAAACTAAAAATCTTAATTATCTATAAAAATTTAGTTAACATAGCTTCTAATTGTATTCTTGGATTAGCACCCTCCCTAATTCTAAAATCCGTGTTAGCTATTCCTTCAATTAAATTAATGTATATCTCAGAATCCATAACTTCTTCCATAACCCTTCTTGAAACATCCTGATAGATCTGATTAATTAAATCCTCCCCACTTGTTCCTTGCAATATCATGATTTCTCTTAAAATATCACGTGCACCAATAAAATCACCAGTTAAAGCTTTTGTTATCATATTAGAAATATCTTCTGGTTTTGCCTTAGAGATAACTTCATAAATATTATCATCATTAATCTTATCCCCTACTGAAGCAGAAGCTTGTAAAATATTTATTGCTTTTCTCATATCCCCTTCTGCAAAATAAACAATAGATTCAATAGCTGAATCATCATAATCCACTTTTTCTTCATTGGCAATGATTTTTAATCTATTAATAATTTCTTGACCCTTAATTGGAGTGAATCTAAATATAGCACACCGTGATTGAATGGGATCAATTATTTTAGAGGAATAATTACAGGATAAAATGAAAACAGCTGTTTTAGTATACATTTCCATTTCACGTCTAAGAGCATGTTGAGCATCTTTTGTCATGTTATCTACTTCATCTAAGAATACAATTTTAAATGGAGCCTCAACTGGTTTTAATCTACAGAACTCTTTTATAATTGTTCTTACTGTATCTATTCCCCTTGCATCTGATGCATTCAATTCAAGGAAGTTTTGACGCCAATATTCCCCAATAGTCGATTTCACAAGGGCTAAAGCTGTTGTTGTTTTTCCAACACCAGCAGGTCCCGTAAACATTAAATTCGGCATCCCATCATCATTTCCAACATATTTTTTTAATCTATCAGTCACATGCTTTTGACCAACTATATCATCTAAACTCTGAGGTCT
>JAITOM010000037.1 GCA_031289975.1 Methanobrevibacter sp.
TATGCTATTGACTGAAATATTTTTATTCCATGCTTAGTTTTTAAAACATGAATATTAAATCAGAGATAATTAGACAATAATGATAAATTAACCCATAAATAATTATGCCGTTCTCTCTATATATTAATACTGAGGTATATATATCATTTCAAAATGTATATTCAATATTAAACTTGATTAATACGATAATATTGGCGCATTAAATTAAAAGTTAATGAAACTATAGTAAAATAATTAATGCTATAATCAATTTAATTATTAGAAAACTCAATTTAATTATTAGAAAACTTTTGCATTTAATATAGTATTATGAGCGATTTTTAATTTATTAATTTTTAATTTATAGTGTATGAAATAATGTTTGAAAGAAAAAAATTAAAGACAAACTTTTAAAAGCGAGAAAACGAAGATTTCTCTAAATTTTTTTCAGAAATAAAGAGGAAATCATAGATTTTCCGTTTCTAATTGAACAATTTCAATAATGAAGTTTTTAAAAGTGGGTCATGTTTATTAAATTTTTAATTAAAAAAATTATAATTATTATTTTTAAAAATAAAAGATAAAAATTATAATTTAAAAAATTAATTCAATATTATAATCATTTTGGAAAAGTTCTTAAATTCTGAATGATAAATTTTTTTATTAAATTATTTAATTTCAAATATTACTTTATAAAAATCTATAATTTGAAATTTTAAATAATATAAATATATTTTAATTAATGTAACTAATTTTAAATTAATATTTTTTAATAATATTTAATTTTAAAAAAAGTTATTTATTAAGAACTTTATCAAAACCACTATACTAACTTTATTTCTTAAACTTATTATTTTTAGTTTTTAAAAATTCTTTTATTTCTATTTTAGCTATAAATGAATCTATTTTAGCTATAAATGAACTTTAAAATCTTTTTTAGCACGATTTATACTCACATTATAGCTTCCTTCAGATATTATATTATCTATTACAAGTTTATTAATTAGAAATTCGTCTATTCACTTAATTAATGATTCATTAATATTTATCTTATTACAATTATCCATATTATTTACAAAGGATAAAATCCATCAATATCTTTTCTGTGTTTTAGCCAGGCTAAAAGCATGTAATCTTCTACTTTGTAAGTTGAATTAAGATGACTAATAATTGCTTTGTTTTTAAGTTTCTTTATATTTTTAGTAAATGTGTTTTGGGAAAAATCGAGTTTTTCTATTAATTCTTTCCATTTTATTGATTCATTTTCTACAATTGTTGTGACTATATCCTTTTCATTTTTAGAAAGTGTAGACCATAATATTATCCAATTTACAGCTATTTGATCCAATTTTGTAAAAAATTCATTAATTACCTCTTCTTCAGTGTAAACAATGTCTTTATCCATAATATTTGTAAAACTATTTATAAGTGATGGATAACCTCTTGTGCATTTATAAAATCTATTAAACCCCTCTTCATCAAATTTTATATCTGATATTTTTTCATTTAAATAATTTTTGGTTGTTTCTTTAGAAAATGGATATATATTAAACTGTGCCATTCTTGTACCGAAAGCTCCTTCAATCCCATTTAATTTATCTACCATTTCACTTGTAGTGGAGGTTGAACCTGTGAAAATATATGTTACATTATCTTGATTTAGAACATGACTTCGTATTAACCAAAAAAAAGCTTCAGTTGAATTTAATTTACTTAAAAATTGAAATTCATCAAAAATAATTACAAAACCTTTAATTTTACCATTTGAAGAGTCAACAATATTTTGAGGAAAATCCATGACAAATTGACTTAATCTTTCGTAGTTAGTAGTAATTTCTGGAATTGGTATGGAAAATATTGATCCACCTCCTTTAAAATCATAGTCTTGATTTTTTATTTTTGATACTAAGTTTTTTAAAGTAATGTGGATTTTTTTAAATTCATTGCCTTGACTCTTTAATGATTTATTCATTTCTTCAAGAATTTCATACAATACTTTTTCTTCGGTTAATTCTCCTTTTTGCATAGCTAAAATTTTAGATATATCAATATATGCAGTTAAAATATTATTTGGAACAGTGCTAATAAATTTTTTTAAAAGAAAAGATTTTCCAACTCCTCGATTACCTGTAAGAAGAATTTGATTTGACACATCATCATTTAATGTATCGATTAAAGATTTAAGACGGACTAATTCACTGTTTCTATTATAAAAATATTTATCAATATTTTTTGGAATTCCAATAGGAATAGTACCCATAAAGTCACCTATATTAAATTTTATTTTTTATTTTATCATTTATGATTTTGTAGATTATGATATTTAAAAGTATTTATTTGATGTACCTCAAAAAATTGATGTAAAACATTCTACATTAAAAAAATGGCACTGTAAAAGGAGGATGGAAATTCACAATTTGGAATTTGGATTTTAGCATAAAAGCATTAAGCCCCTACACATGTCATTAAACTTTTATCGTCTGTTTTCAATTTTTCAATTGTGAAAATCCATGCTAATTTTACAGTGCCTAAATTATTATGTATATCTTAAATCACCTTTAATACTTATCCTTATTTATAGCTTCAAATTGCGCATCAAAAGAAGGATATAATTACTTCTCTAAACCGTTTAACCAAATAATATTGTTAATAATCTCCGTAGAAATTGTTAAATTGAACCAAATTATTGGTTACCCAACTTGAACAACCTCCTGCCCATCCAGAATACATATCATAAGTATCGCTAATGTCTTGTAAAAACTTAATTTGACCTCTGTAATTAGTATCTAATTGATCAACATCAGCATTCTCAAAAATACGCTTATATTCAAGAAATCTACTACTATTCAAAACATTAATTTTACCATTCATTGACTATTAAATGAATCAATACCATTTTTGAGTTGGTTTATTGGGATTAATTACACCATTTTTAATTAATTCACAGTAATCTTTCTCGGAAGTGATTTTCCAAGTCATAACATCAGACTCAATATATAGATTACTAATTTTATCTAATTTTACTTGCTGAATACTCAATTTACTTAAAGTAAGAGCAGCTTTAACACCATTTGCAATACCTTAAATAGCATCACCATAAACTGGTATGAACTTAAGAAAGTTACCAATAGTATCAACAGCTACAATA
>JAITOM010000038.1 GCA_031289975.1 Methanobrevibacter sp.
ATGCTATTGACTGAAATATTTTTATTCCATGCTTAGTTTTTAAAACATGAATATTAAATCAGAGATAATTAGACAATAATGATAAATTAACCCATAAATAATTATGCCGTTCTCTCTAAAGAATTTTATTAGTATTGCACCTAAAGGAGCTGTGTATATGATTGAAATAGCTGAAACAGCCAAAATTAAATCTCCATGCAATACTCCTACAGCTAATGGCACTCCACCAATTGTTGCTTGAACAGTTGCTTTTGGTATGTATGAAATCATGCAAAATAATTTTTCTTTATTATTCAAATCTGTTTTAAGTAAAGCTAAATAAACTCCAACGAACCTGAACAGTAATCCTAAGCTAATAACTAAAATACTTACCAATATTATAGGAAGAATAATAGTACCTATATTTATTGGAGATAATATTAATGATAAGTTTAATTGAGCCCCCAATAAAACAAATACAATAATCTCAGCTAATATCCATAATGTCGAATAGCTATTTGAAAGAGAAAGAGCTATTTTAGGGCTTCTATTCAATATTAATAATCCTATAACCATAACTCCAACAAGACCAGCTATTGGAATCTTTCCTTGTGTTATTTCACCAATTGCATTTAGTATAATAGCAGTGGCTAAAGTAATGAATAATTTTTCAGCATCACTAAAGTCCCATTTTCGAAACACAAAAATTAGAATCAAACCAGTTAAAAATCCTAATAATACACCAAATATTAATGAAACAGGAATCCCTATTAAGTCCCATGTAATATCTGTATGTCCACCAGTATATATTCCTAAAAAAACAGAAAAAATAGTGATGGATACAACACCATCAGCTGCAGACCCAAATAAAAGTATGGTAGGGATACATTTCCCTACACCAAGCCATTTATCGATTAACTCAAGCATTCTGGGTACTAAAATAGCTGGTGAAACAGCGCTCAAAATAAATCCTAACATACCAGCCTCTATAAATGAAATTCCAAGCAGATAATGCCCTATAAAAATAATTGAACAGCCCTCAATTATTGAGGGTAAGAAACTCATTTCAACAGCTGGTTTACCAACTTTATATATGTCGTCTCTACGAACGCTTAAACCCACTCTAATTAGAAGAATAATAATAGCTATTCTACATATTTCTTGAGTTAAATCCCTAAAGCTTGGATCTAATATGTTAGATACATAAGGTCCTAAAAGAATACCTGTTGCTAAAAATCCTAAAAATGCAGGTATTTTCAATTTATTCAAAATTTTTCTTGTTAAAACACCTAAAATTAATATTATCCCAAAACTAAGAATTATTGTTTCCAATTAACCATTCCTCTCAAATATTTGATTCAATTATTTATTCTTATTATAGTCATTTTGGGAAAGTTCTTAAATTTTGGATGGAAAATTTTTTTATTAAATTATTTAATTTTTGATATTATCTTATAAAAATTAATAATTTTAAATTTTAAATAATTTAAATATATTTTAATTAATATAAATAATTTTAAATTAATATTTTTTAATAATATTTATTTTTAAAAAAGTTTATTTATTAAGAACTTTATCAAAACCACTATAATCAAAATATATTCATGTTATTTAAAAGGCACTGTAAAATTAGCATGGATTTTCACAATTGAAAAATTGAAAACAGAGGATAAAAGTTTAATGACATGTATATGGGCTTAATGCTTTTATGCTAAAATCCAAATTCCAAATTGTGAATTTCCATCCTCTTTTTACAGTGCCATTTAATTTAATAATATTTAATTTAATAATATTTAATTTAATAATATTTAATTTAATTTTAAATAAATTAATATATGAATAAAAGAAAATAATTTTGCAAAACAATAGAATAGAGAAATTTTGCAAAACACTAGAATAGAGAATTATGGATAGAAAATTATTCTATTATCTTAATCAAAATAATCATTTATAATCAAAAAGGGGGAAATTATAATGAGTGAAAATTTTAAACTAAAAGTTGCTGAAGCTATTTCACAAAGGGACGTTGGTATTGGAATAGCTAAAATAGATCCAAGTAGTATGGAAAAATTAAATCTTCAAGAAGGAGATGTTGTTGAAATTCTTGGAAATAAATCAACTACTGCAAGAGTAATACCATCTCAATCTGATATTGGATTAGAAACCATAAGAATTGATGGAACAATCCGTAAAAATGCTGGAACATCCATTGGAGAGGAAATAGAAATCAAAAAAGCAGAAATCAAAGAGGCTAAAAAAATTGTTTTAGCACCTGTTGAACACAATATTAAAGTTCAAGGCAATATTAAACCTGCATTTTTAAATAAAACAATGGTACAAGGAGATATAATAAACTCTGGGTTTAGAACAAAATCTACTCAAAGAACTGGAGGATTTTTTGATGATTTCTTTGGAGATGATATATTTAACCAAATGAACATTCCTCAATTAGGTGAAATTAAACTTGCTGTTGTCTCAACAAATCCATCTGGAGTTGTTGTTGTGAGTGAAAAAACTACTGTTGAAATTCAAGAAAAACCTGTTGATATTTCTAAAATTGAAGGTATATCCAACCTTGTTAATGTTAGCTATGAAGATATTGGAGGTCTTAAAGAAGAGGTTAAAAAAGTTAGAGAAATGATTGAAATTCCTCTTAAAAGACCAGAACTATTTGATAGGCTTGGAATTTCACCACCAAAAGGAGTTTTAATGCATGGTCCACCAGGAACAGGTAAAACTTTACTTGCAAAAGCAGTTGCAAGCGAAAGTGATGCTCATTTTATAGCTATTAATGGACCTGAAATAATGAGTAAATATGTTGGAGGTTCTGAAGAAAATCTAAGAGAATTCTTTGAAGAAGCAGAAAAAAATGCACCATCCATAATCTTCATTGATGAATTAGATGCAATAGCTCCAAAGAGAGAAGAAACTCAAGGTGAAGTTGAAAGAAGGATTGTTGCTCAGTTATTGACCTTAATGGATGGATTAAATGCAAGAGGTCAAGTAGTTGTAATAGGAGCAACTAACAGACCAAATTCATTAGATCAGGCACTTAGAAGACCAGGAAGATTTGATCGTGAAATAGAAATCGGTGTTCCAGATAAAGACGGAAGAAAAGAAGTTATTGAGATCCATACAAGAGGGATGCCACTCTCTGAGAAGGTTGATTTAGATGAATTATCTGAGATAACTCACGGTTTTGTAGGAGCAGATCTTGAAGCATTATGTAAAGAAGCAGCTATGAGAGTTGTAAGAAGAATTCTACCAGATATTAAAACTGATGAAGAAATACCAAAAGAAACCTTACAAAAATTAATAGTTAAAAAGGATGATTTTAAAGAAGCATTAAAAGAAATTCAACCATCTGCTCTAAGAGAAATTCTCGTGCAAATACCAGATATTAAATGGGATGATATTGGTGGATTAGAAGATGCAAAACAAGAATTACAAGAAGCTATTGAATGGCCATTAAAATATCCTGAAAAATTTGAGAAATTTGGTGTTAAACCACCTAAAGGTGTTTTACTTTATGGTACTCCAGGAACAGGCAAAACCTTACTTGCAAAAGCAGTATCAAATGAAAGTGAAGCAAATTTCATAGCTATTAAAGGACCAGAGTTATTATCTAAATGGGTTGGAGACTCTGAGAAAGGTGTTAGAGAAGTATTTAGAAAAGCAAGACAAACAGCTCCAACCGTTATCTTTTTCGATGAAATAGACTCAATAGCATCTTCAAGAGGTAATTCTACAGGAGATTCTGGTGTAACTCAAAGAGTTGTAAACCAACTACTTACAGAAATTGATGGTATGGAAGAACTTAGAGATGTAGCTATTATAGCAGCTACAAACAGACCAGATATTCTTGATACTGGGCTAATAAGACCTGGCAGGTTTGATAGACATATTAAAGTTGATAATCCAAATGAAAAAGGGAGATTAGCTATTTTCAAAGTTCATACAAAAGATATGCCTCTTTCAGATGATGTTAACATTGAAAAATTAGCTAAAGAGAGTGAAGGTTATGTTGGTGCAGATATTGAAGCTGTATGTAGGGAAGCAGCAATGTTAACTCTTAGAAAAAATATGGAATCAAATGAAGTTCCTATGAAATCATTTAACCAAGCTATGGAAAAAATTAAACCTGTATCTAAGGAAGAAGATTTAATTCAGTACAATTAACTAGATAATTTATTATAACTAAGCTAATAGCTTAGTTTAATTTATTTTTAATCCATATAATATAAACCTTACATGTACATATTTCAAATCATTAACAACAGGCATCTGATAAATCAAATTAGTGATTTTATCATTGACCTAAATTGTGAGAGATATGAACAACCAAATAAAACAGAATGTGCTAACACTGTAAACAGATTATGCAAAATGATTTGTTTATCAAAATCCTTTGGTAATTTATAAACAGAATTATACCCATATAAATGTATAGTCCAAATTTGGACACCAAAAAAATAAGTGAAGCATTGATAAATCCTCATATCTATGCCTAATTCTAATTGCAGGATCAATTAATACCACACCTGTTTTAGTCCATGTTATCTGATAAATGGACATATTTAACCGAATCAAAATATAATTCTTCTTCCCTAAAACCATTAGTAAAAGCATGACCAATATCTAAAACCATATTCATTTCAAGATCATTTAATAAATCATTTAACTCATAAATATTTTTATATAGTGATGTAAAAAATGTTTTTAAGTAATCATTATTTTTAAATATCTTATTTTTAAAAATTTCAATTAATATTAATTTAATTATTTAAATAATAATTTTTATTTTTTTATTTTTAAAAACAATAATTATAATTCTTTTAATTAAAAATTTAATATTTATAATACAATTTAAAAAATTACATTACTTAAAAACATTATTTCATATACTATAGATAAAACCTTCATGATTTGACATATTCTCAATAACAGGATTAACATCAAATTCCTTCCTATAATTATTAGCTTATTTATCCTCCTAATTATAAATTTCAAAGACAAATATCACCCAATTCTATGTTTTATAGGTTCCATTTTTCTTTGATATCATTTAATGTTATTCCATCAGGAATATAATCCTTAATTAACCTATTAACAAATGTTGTGTAGAAATTGTTATCTGCAAATATTTCTTTAGGATTGTTATCTACATGAATACCTCCATCAAAAATCATCACACA
>JAITOM010000082.1 GCA_031289975.1 Methanobrevibacter sp.
GGGGATGTGAAAAATCCAACTGATAAATTATTTTTCCAACTTTTTATTCAAATATAGGTATTAACTAAAAGTCCTTTTTTAATATTGTATTTATCTTATAAAGTTCTTAAAATGCTTTAAAAAATTAAGTATCATAAATATTAAATAAAGTATTATAACTTCATCAGTTGAATTTTTCACAGCCTCCAATTTTACACCTCCAAAAACCAAACATTTATATACTATTGTATAATTATTATTTATGTGGGTAGGTATTAATTTAAGAAATTTTATAAGTTTCAGAAATAATTGCCACCCAGTTTCATATAAATAAGTTAAATTGGAGTTTTCAAATCATAAATTTTATTAAAATTGTTATTTTTGATAGGATTTATATAAACTCCCATATAATCAACTAAGGAGGATGATTGACATGTCTTTGCAATGGTCACCTATCGGTGCTTTAAGTTGTAATAAAGGCTCTTGGAGATGTTGGTGTTAATGATTTGTGAGGTTGTCTGACAAACATATATTGAAATGAAATGTCATTCGACCTCTTATTTTTTTATTCATGTGGTGGAGGGGTACATATATGAATGTGAATAATTATATTTATTTAGATAATAAATATAGTATACATAAATGTAAAAATGGTAATTATATCTGTGAAAAGGATGAATATAAATTTAATATTAATAATGATTTTGTGAATATTTTTGAATTATGTACTGGTAATCGTACTATACTTGAAGTTATTAATATATGGTGTGAAAAATATAATGAAAATTTTGATGAAGTATATGATCAATTTGAGAATATTTTATTACAAACACCATTTATTAAGATAAGTGAAGAACCAGGTAAAATTAGCACATTAATAACTGGATCATTTGATAAACAGTATCCAGTTATGGTTTCAGTTGATTTAACTAATAAATGTAATTTTAAATGTAAGCACTGTTATAATGAAAGTGTTATCGAAAATGATGAATTTATTGAAACTGGTATTTTATTTAAGTTTTTGGATTATTTAAGTATTAATGGTTGTAGACAAATTGCTTTTACTGGAGGAGAACCATTATTACACAAGGATATAAATGATATAATCGATTATGCATGTAAACGATTTATATTTGTTCGCCTTATAACCAATGGTTCATTATTAAAGAAACATATTCCTGTTTTTGCTAAATATCATAATTTAATAATCAGAGTTTCAATGCATTCATTTGATGAAGAGTATTATGATTGGTTTATAGGTGTTAAAGGATACCATAAAATTGTCTTAGATAATCTTGCTGATATAGTTAAATATAATATTGAACATGATATTAATGTAGTTATGTCACCCAAAAATTTTAGTCATATTGAGCAAACAGCTGAAATGTTACATGAGGTTGGTGTTAGAAATATTAGATTCGGTGGTATTGATGAGTTAGGTAGAGCTAACCAAGATTTATTATTATATAATGAAAGTAATACTCAACAGATCAATAATTGCATTGATAGAATAGCTGATAAATACGAAGAGAATTTTATTCTTAAATATCCTGAAGAGTATAAAAATAAAGTTGATCGTGTTAATTGTGGTTGTGGTTTTCAATCCATTGCTTTAATGTATGATGGCACTATTAGAGTATGTACTAGTTGTGATCATGGTACTGCTATAGCTAATATTTATAATACAGATTATGATGAAATTTTCACATTTATTGGTGATGAGGAGTATAATTTGTTACAAGAACCATGTAATAACATCTGTGGTGATTGTGTTGAGTTTGATATTTGTAGATATTGTTTAGCTATACCATTAAACAAATATATTAAAAACAATAAGGAATGTAAATGGACTAACTATAATCATGATAAATTATCTTCCTTTGGGATATAATTATGAATATCATTATATTTTTTAAATCATACTTACTAAAAAATAAATTTATTTTATTTATTTCATTTTTAACTGGAATTGCTTCAATATTATTTGAATTTATTAATCCATTATTTTTTAGATATATTATTGATAATATTTTAATTAGTGCTCATTATGAATTATTAAATAATGTAATAGTGATATTATTAATAATATTTGCTATATCTATTGTTAGTTCGTATTATAATAGTTATTTATCTTGGAAACTAAAATATAGGTTATATAAAGATATCTCTAATGATAGTTTTAATAATATAATAAATTCTAATATGAAAAAATTCAATTCTTTTGATATTGGAGATTTAATATCAAGAATATTATATAACACTGACAAAATAAGTGATTTAATATCACAAACATTACTACAAATAGTTATAAATTTATTGTTATTGATTATACCTATTTACATAATGTTAAATATTAATATATTATTAACATTTATAATTATATCTCCTTGTGTATTATTTATATTTTTAAATTTATATTTAGGTAAACGAATTGATACTTATAGTACCACAATGGCTAAAATTAATGGTGAATTATCATCATTTTTAAAAGAATATTTATCTATATTGACTATGATTAGACTTTTTAATATAACTAACTGGATTAATAATAAATTTAATATTAAAAATAATCAATATTATGATAGTGCATTAAAAAGTAACAAAATAATATCTTGTAGTAGTTCAATTAGCTATTTATTTTACAGCATAAATGTATTGCTAATACTAATAATTGGTAGTAATTTAGTTATTAATAAACAAATATCATTAGGTTCTTTTGTAGCATTTTTATCATATAGCAGTATGTTTTTTAATCCATTAATAAATATTTCACATTTTTACACCCAATATAAATCTACATTACCTTTAATTAGGAGATTAAATAAATTTAATAATGCAATGCCTATTGAAAATAAAAATGAATTAGATATTATTGATGGTACTATTAAAATATCTAATATATATTTTAGTTACAATAATGAAAGTATTATAAAAAATTTTAGTGCTACATTTACCAAAGGGATAAATTATATCTGTGGAGATAATGGTACTGGTAAGTCCACTTTGATACATTTAATTAATGGTTTATATGGAGTTGATAAGGGTATTATAACTATTGATAATCAACCAGTTAATACATTATCTCGTGATTCATTAAATAGCAACATAAGTAACATATTCCCTGAACCATATTTATTTAATGATACTATAATTCATAACATTTGCTTAGATAAAACATATCTTAATATTGAAGAAATATGTGATTTGGTTAAATTATCTAATTTTATAAATACTGTGGGTTATAATTATAAAATAGGTGAAAATGGTAATAAATTATCTTCGGGTGAGTCTCAAAAAATTGCATTAGCCCGAGCATTAATTAGAGATACACACATTATGATTTTTGATGAAGCCACAAAATCAATTGATGATGATACACGTAAAATTATTAAAGATATTATTAATACTTTGAAATATGATAAGACTGTTATTATTATCACACATAATGTTAATGATATTGTTAAGAATGCTAATATTGTTTATTTACATTAACTTTAAGAATCTAAATGTTTATTTCAAAAATTATTATCTATGTTGGGAATTTCTATTAAAGTTTTTTGGCACTGAAATTTAGCACTGATTTTTAGTCACTGTAACAAGGGGCTGGGAATTTAAGATCTGTAATTGGTTTTTAGGCAGAAAACAGTTCGACAATACATGTAATTAAACTTTTAGTGTCATTTCTTAATTTTCATTTGTGAAAATTCATCCTCCTTTTACAGTGCCAAAAATAATTGTTACCTGATATCGTCTAAAAACTATAGGAGAAATAAATTTTAATAATGTTGATTGTGCTTATGAGAATAATAAAATATTAACAATTTTAATGCTAAATTAAATAACGGTTTAAATTATATTGCTGGGGAAAATGAGGATAGAAAATCTACATCATGAAGTTAATGTCTGAATTATACTGAGTTGATAGTGAAGAAATAACATTGGATGAATTGAATATGAATACATTGGAATTTGAAAATTTATTTAATCTATCCTGGCTCTGTCAAAAATTTGTGTGATAACAATTGTTATAATCTGTTAATAACAATTGTTATAATACAAAAATATTAATAAAATGTGTGGTATTAATAATTATTATGAAAACGAAAACAGAAATACCGCACAATAATGTATATGCTGAAGGCATATTTAAGGCACTGTAAAAAGAGGATGGAAATTCACAATTTGGAATTTGGATTTTAGCATAAAAACATTAAGCCTATACACATGTAATTAAACTTTTATCATCTGTTTTCAATTTTTCAATTGT
>JAITOM010000161.1 GCA_031289975.1 Methanobrevibacter sp.
AAATTATTTTTTTAAATATTAGTATTTATCTTTTAAATTTAATTTAAAGAAATAAAAATCATTTTTGATTACAAATATTTAATTGAATTTTGTAAAATTTAATATATAAATAAAAGAAAATAATTTTACAAAACACTATATATAAAACTTTTTATTATAGGATGGTGTCAAAAGTGTGGAGGTTTTGAAAAATTTTGGGTTTTATATATGTGAAACCTAAAATAATGACAAATCGCCATTTAAAGTTTACATCCTCTATTATAAACAAATTTTAGTAAGCAATTTAATTTTGTTTTAATCGTGTGTAAAATATAATTGCTAAGTAAAATATAATTGTTAATATAATAAATATAATATTTATTTATATGGAAAGATTAATTTTAAGAGGTTGACTAAATTGGTAAGTTTATTGGATAATTGGAAAAGAACTCACTTTACTAAAAATATAAATACCAAGCTCGTTGATGAAGAGATTATAGTTATGGGTTGGGTACATGAAATACGTGATCTTGGTGGAATAGTATTTGTAGTAATTCGTGATCGAGATGGAAAAATACAAATAACAGCTCCAAGTAAAAAGATTGATATTGAACTTTTGGAACAAATAAGAAGTTTTAGAAAAGAATCAGTGATAGCTATTAAAGGTAAGGTTCAAGGTTCAGATAAGGCACCTAATGGTGTTGAAATAATTCCTAATGAAATTAAAGTTTTAAATGAAGCAAGTCAACCTTTACCTATGGATCCAACAGATAAGGTTAGAGCAGAGATAGATACACGTTTAGATAGTCGTTTCATTGATTTAAGAAGAGATAATATTAGCTCTATTTTTAAAATTAAAAGCCAAATGCTTCACAGCACACGATTATTCTTTGAAGAAAATGGATTTATTGAGGTTAACACTCCTAAAATTGTTGCTTCAGCTACTGAAGGAGGAACTGAACTTTTCCCTATCACATATTTTGAAAAAGAAGCTTTTTTAGGTCAATCTCCTCAACTTTATAAGCAAATGATGATGTCCGCTGGATTTGAGAGAATTTTTGAAATAGCTCAGATATTTAGAGCAGAGGAACATGATACTCTTCGTCATTTAAATGAAACCATTTCTATCGACATGGAATCTTCTTTCATGAGCGATGTTGATGTTATGGAGATTTTAGAAAAGCTTGTTAACAAAGTTTTAGTTGATGTTATTAAGAATTGTCAAAAGTACTTAAATATTCTTAATGTGGATTTAAAACTTTCTCAATGTCCTTTCCCTGTAGTTAAATATGATACTGCAGTAGAGGTTATTAATTCAAAAGGTGTTGAAATGGAATGGGGTGAAGATTTATCCCGTGCTGGTGAAAAATTATTGGGTGAGGAATATCCTGGTTATTATTTCTTAACAGAATGGCCATCTGAGATAAAACCATTTTATGTCATGCCAAATGAAAAAGACCCAACAAAAAGCCATGCCTTTGATTTAATGTTTGGAAACTTAGAAATATCTTCTGGTGCAATGAGAATCCATCAGTATGACCTTTTAAAAGATAAAATATCCGAGAAAGGATTGAATCCAGGTGCATTTGAAAGTTATTTAAAATCTTTTGATTATGGGATGCCACCCCATTCTGGTTGGGGTCTTGGAGCAGATCGTTTTAATATGACTTTAACTGGTCTTAACAATATTAGAGAAACAGTTCTTTTCCCAAGAGATAGGAGAAGATTGACTCCTTAATTAATTAATTATTTTATTTTATCTAAAATATATGGTGTGGCTAAAATATGGTTAAACAAATGAGAGTATTGATAGCAATTTCTTTAATAGCAATAGTCTTATTTAGTGGTTTATCATTAACTGGTTTACATATTAATAAGTTATTTCTTTTAAATGGCATGAAACCAATAGATATTTTAGATATGCAATTCCTTTATTCAAATTCAGATAAACAAGATGCCATTGGAAATAATTATACTGTTAATTATTATAGTTTATCTTTTAAAGCCAATCAAGACATTAAAAATATGAGTATAGTGGCTATTGCTTTAGATCATGATAATAGGCAATTAACATTACCAGATTCTATTATTTTTCCTAAAACACAGCCATTTAATTATATAATCCATAGTAATACTACATTATTAAAGGATAAAAAAGATTCAGTTGATTTAATTTATGCATCAAAGGATAATCAAGACCTTAAAGCTCTACGAATTTATGTCTACACTGGATTAAACAATCTTATTAGTGAATATACAGTCCCAATAGCTATTAATAAAACTTCTAATAATTATTCTTCTAATTCTAAAACTAAATATTAAATAATTAAGATATATTTTAAGATAAAAATATTTTAAGAAAATATAGTATGAAACTTAAATTTCTGCAAAAGTCATTGGTTCCAATTTTTCTTAAAATCAATTTTTTTAAAATTAATATTTTTAAAAAATAAATAAAATAAACTATTTAATTATAAGTTAATAAAATCTATTAAATAATTTTAAAAGATTAGAGCATAGTCATTATGAAAAAGTTCTTAAATTTTAAAATGATAATTTTTTTATTAAATTCTTTAATTTTAAATATCAGTTTATAAAAATCTATAATTTTAAATTTTAAATAATATAAACATATTTTGATTAATATAAATAATTTTAAATTAATATTTCTAATAATATTTATTTTTGAAATAGATATTTATTAATGACCTTATCAAAACCACTATATTTTAATAAGAATTAAAAAATTTTTAAAGTAAAAAAAATCAAAGATTTATAGTTAAAACTAAAGTTTTTAAAGTAAAGAAAATTTGATTCTAAACTATATTAAAAATAATTAAACATGATTATTAATATACTTCAAAATATTATTTAATAAAAAACAAATAATTGTGTAAATATGAGTAAAATTAACATTCCTATTGCCAATCCAATAATTGAAGATGAAGAAATAGAAGAAGTTGTGAAAGTATTAAAGTCAGGATTTATTGCTCAAGGTCCTAAGGTTGCT
>JAITOM010000202.1 GCA_031289975.1 Methanobrevibacter sp.
CCCAATTTCTCCAATATAATTTTAAATTTTATTTCCTATATTCTTTTACAGAATCATTAAGTCTTTGCATATCACTTATTAAGTATTTTACCTCATCATCAGAAATATCAGAAGAATTAACAGAATTAATAGTCAATTCAACCACTAAACTTTCAATTTCTTCTTTAAGAGATTCCAATGTTTCAACTTTCTCTTTAAGCTCATTTAAAGCTTTATTTGTGAGTCCTGGAGCCATATCAATAATATCCAATACTAAATCCATTCGATTATAAAATATTTCATTAGAATTACTTATTTCATTCATGAATCTATCATAAGTAATTTGTGGTGGAGGGAAACACTCTTTAATTAGTTTCTTACTAATATCTTCTTTTTCTTGATATTTTATTTTTAAATCTTGAATAATTTTTCTATACTTTACAACCGTTTCTATTTCAACAGTAAAATCACCAACATCATCTATGGATGAACTAATCACATCAATTTTCTTATTAATTTCACCAACAACATTCTTCGTATGACCTGTTGCTGTGTTAATGAAGTTTAAAGCAAAATCTACTTCTTTAAGAATATCTTCACTTAATTTATTAAGTTCATTAATAAACCTACCAGATATTTCTTCCTCTGAAGAGAAATAATTTTCAATCATATCACGAGCAATTTTTTCTTTATTTTCAAATATTTTTTTAAATTCATTGATCTTGTTTTGATAAACTTTAAATGAGTTAGTTTTAACTATTTTATTTTCAAGAGTTAAACGTTTAATATTTAACAGTTCTTTAAATGCATCATCTAAAGATTTAAAAATTTTATCATTAATATGTTTAAATCCAAAAAGTTTTCCTGTTTCATTGAATAAACTCTCTTTGGTGTATGTGAAAGATTTATCCACAACAATGAACATTCCTTCCATTAATTCACTTTGACTAATATGATTTATAGGACGATTATTCGGTATTCTTGGCTTTGTTGACAAATCCATATTCAATGGCATATTTAATACATTCAAATATACAAAATCATCCTGAATATTTCCTAATTCATTTTCTCTAATTTCTAAGATAATCTGATTTTTAATCTCATCAGTAACTCTATTCTGTTTTAAATAGTTTAATAATAGCTTAGACAAATGTGTGATATGAACTGGATACTCATTAGATAAGATTTCTTGAATTGCTTCACTAAGAGAAGAACAGTTAGAATATGTTGGTATAGCCTCACTAAACACAGATATTCCATAATCATCACCAATATTCTCAATCCCACTATAATACGGCATAACAACATCCTCCACATTTTCAACAACAACATCATCAACAGAAGTATTATCATCATCCATTTTACTAATATTCAATTTTTCATCATTTTTAGCCATATCGACCAAAACAGACTCAGATCCATGATTTTTATCTGTATTTTCCAAGTTTATAATTGATTTTTTCTTGGTGTTATATGAAATATCACCATCAAATACTACAGCATCATTTTCTTGTTCATTTCCTTGTTTAATGGTTTTTTCACATATAAAGTTAAAAGTACATTTTTTACAGTGATTACCTTTATTTCTTGGGAATTTATTTTCCATAATATTCTTAGCTATTTTATCTATTTTTTTTAGATATTTTTTCATTAGATTCTCATCTATTTCATAGAACTTCACTGTGTTAGAGTTAAGTAAATAAATAGCTAACTCTATTTTTCTATTTTTATAGTTTAAATCTTCTTCAAGTGCTTTTAAATAAATATATAGTTGTTTTTTATATTCTTCTTCATTTATCTTTGATGTTGTCTTAAAATCCATTATCCCCATTTTACCTTTTCTTTCATATACTAAATCCATCTGACCTTCAATTAAATAGGAAGTTTCTTCCTCTTCTCCATTCATCTCAATTTGAAATTTAAATTCCTCATCTAAAACTTTTATTTCTTTTAAAAATGAATTTTGATACTGTTTTATATTATCTAATTCTTTTTTACTTCTATTTTTAACTTCTTCTGGTAAAATTTCTATTATCTGTTCTGTGTTTTGATTATTTCGAATTGAATGATGAGTTTTATAAAGTATTTTATGTGTAAAATTTCCTTTTTTAATATAAATATCATCAGATTCATTGAAACTAAGTTTATATATTAGATTATATTTAAAAGGACAATTTTCATAGGTTTTAATTGAACTATAGCTTAATATTAATATTTCTTCTTCAATTTTATTTTCATTTAAAGTTGATTTAGTTTTAGGTAAAATATGTTGATTATCATTAATTAAAGAAATAGAATCAGAGTCAAAATCTATGCCTTCAATTACTGGACTTTCTCCTTTCCTGTTTTCACGCAAAGATAAAATTAATATATCTTCTGCTCTTGTAATCGCCACATAAAAAATCCTTCTTTCTTCCAAATAATAATTTTTTGCTTTATTATCCTCAATCGTCTCTTTTTCATACATATAAAACTTAAAAGGAGTTGGAAATCGTGGCTTCCCAAAGGAAGATACAAGGTCATATTCATCATCTTTAAATTTCATAGGAAATTTATCTTTTTCAAGACCATAAACAATTACTACTGGAAATTCTAAACCTTTTGACTTATGGACAGTCATTATTTGTACTTCATCTTCAGATTTTATTGATTTTGAACTATAATTTTCTAAATTATGATATAAAAACCAGAACATAGATACAACATTAGTTCTTGTTATTACTTGTTCTATTTTATAAATTGTATTTCCTAAAATTGATAGATTTAACAAAACTTCACGACTATTCTCATTTTCAATGAAATCAATGTTGAAATAACCAATGATGTCTAAAATCTCATAATAAACTTGTAAAAGAGTGGTTCTATCATCATATTTTAAATCAGATCTATTTCTTTCATTAATTATCTTGTTTTTTAATTTATACAATCTATTAAAGAATTCTAAATCATTTTCATCATCTATACCTAATCCTTTTAAATCTTTAACTGAAAAATAAGAAATTAAAGGTTTTTTAACATGATTAAATATTTCAATAAGTATTTCGTCATCTCTATTAAAAACACCATCAAAACTTTGAATTCTGCTTTTTTTCCCTGTAATTTTCTTATAAACCTCTTTTTCAACTCTCAATATTTCATTTTTATATTCTTCTTCAAGAGCATATAATATTTCTCCTGTTTTTTCAGAAAGTTTTGAGAAATTAAAAGATTTTGAAGCGAAACCACTTAAATTAAGCCAATTTCTTTCCCATTGATTTCTAATATATGGCTTTTCATCATTTTCTACAATATAATAAAATAATAGAAGTACTGATTTAATCTCATCTTGATCTAATAAATCATTATTTTCAACCACATCAAATGAAATATTTTCATTTTTAAGTTTTTCAGTTAAAAAATTGATTTTTCTTTTAACAGATCTTCCAATAATCCCAACATCACTATAATTAGCTATTTTTCCAGAGTCTTTTAGAAATTTAATTATTTGAACCAGATTATTTGCTTCTGATTCTTTATTATAAGATGAGATATAAAAAACACTTGAATCTGAACCATTATTTTTCTCATTACTATGAAGTTGTTTCTTGGAAAGAGGATATCTATCTTCTTTAATAAAATTTTCACAAAATTTAACTATTGATTCATTAGAACGATAGTTAGTTTGTAGTGGAATAACCTCAGCACCATAATTTTCTTCAAAATTTTTGAAAAATTTAACATTGGCTCCTCTAAAATCATAAATACTTTGTTCATCATCACCTACAACTGTTAAACTTTCAGTATTCTCCATTAGCTTCTCAAATATTTTCATTTGTATTGGATCTGTGTCTTGAAATTCATCGATTAAGATATTTTTATACTTTAAAGAACTTAATAAGTTTGGATTATCAGTTAATAAGTTTAGTGCTTTAGATTGAAGTAAAGAATAGTCTATAAATCCATTTTCTTCTAAAAACTTTAAATATAATCTGTATGCATTTACAATATTGTTATATCTTGCATTGTACCAAGACTCTTTAAAATCAGGATTTTTCTTAATTTCACTTTCTGGAAAAAAGTAATCTTCTCCTTTTTCCTCCTGAGTTTCTTTAATAAAATCAATATATTCTTGGGAGACCTTAAAATTATCTTCAACATATTTCTCAAATTTATCAATATCAACATTAAAACTTGTAAACTCATTAAATTTATTAACCAATACATGAACATCTCTTTTCTTGAAAAATTTTTCATCTGTAAAACCGAAATTATATAAATTTTTATAAATGTACATTACACTACTTTCATCTTCATCCAAAACCGAATAAGAAAATCCATTATCTTGTAGGAAATCATGACAAAAAGAATGGATAGTAGAAATATGCATCTTATTTACATCTTCAATCGAAATATTATTATTTTCTTCAAGGAGTCTCTTAGTTAACTCTTTTGTTGCTTTTTTAGAAAAAGTTATAATAAGTAAATTTTCAGGGTCTATCCCTTTAACGTTAACTAAATATTTGATTCTTTCTATTAAAACTCTGGTTTTTCCAGTTCCTGGACCAGCTTCAATTAAAAGAGGTTTTTCACCACAATACTCAGCAGCTTTTTCCTGATATTCATTTAAATTAAATTTTTCATCCATTGAATCACAATATATTTTAATTAGAGTTATTAATAATTTAAGATTATTAATTGGTATTATAGTAGTTTTGATAAAGTTCTTAATAAATAACTTTTTTAAAAATAAATATTATTAAAAAATATTTATTTAAAATTAATTATATTAATTAAAATAGATTTATATTATTTAAAATTTAAAATTATAGATTTTTATAAATTAATATTTAAAATTGGATAATTTAATAAAAAAATTATCATCTAAAGATTTAAGAACTTTTCCAAAATGACTATAATTGAAAAGGCACTGCAAAAACGGCACTGTAAATTTAGCATGGAAAAACACAAATGTAAAATCGTGAAATTGACCTAAATTCAATACAATTTATATGTAATGATTTTTATAGGTTAATATTGAAATTTTCAAATCATGAATTTCTATGTTGTTTTTACAGTGCTGTGATATATGTATATGTACTTACACTTATTTAATGATTTTTCGTACGAAAAATTAATTGTTGCCCAATTTCTATAATTATTAATTATACCTTTCTTTATTTAATTTATTGGTTTATCCACCGCAAAACTTACACAATCTAAGATTAGAAGGAATAGTATTAGTATATATTCTATTCTCTGGTTGTGGTAAATGACCACAATTCTTAGTATGATAAACCTCAGTTTTTTTAGAAGAATAACAGTATTTATACCCATTACCAAAATTTCCCGAACTATCATTAGCTTTAGTAGTAGTTTTAGCACTGCTTTCATGAACTGGTTCTGGAGTTCGCTCTCTTGTAATAAAAATTGAATCTGTAGTTGATTTCTTACCAATAGCATGTGCATTAGCATATATAGAAAAATTGTCCTTATCAAGAGGAATATTTATTGAATATTTAAATTTTCCGTCACTATCTGCAGCTAAAGAAGCGTTTGTTAAATTCAGAACAGATGAAAATGATAATTGAATATTTGAATTTGGTTCACTTACTCCTGAAATCAAAAGTGAAGTGTCTTTTTCACTCATGTTAACTGAATTTAGATTTAATTTAGTTGCAGGTCTTTCAATATGTAATGAATCACTATTATTCAACTTGTTTTTAGCAGATACATATATATTTATTGTACAATCTGTGACATTAAAGGGTATATTAAGATCATATGAAAAATCACCATTAGAATCTACTGTTAAGTAATCACTTAAATTAAGTTTACTTGAATTAATATAAACCGTTGAATTAATATTAGTCGAACCATGTAAACGATAAACTGTCTGATTTGCATCAATAATATGACTTGTTTCATTCAAAGATAATGCTGTTAATTCCTCTGGAGTCATAAATGTAGCCAAGCATGCTACTATTCCTAATATTGCTATAATACCAACAACATATAATTCATATTGATTTTTTTTAATTATAAACACCTCTTAGTTATTAATTTATACTAAATTTTTCAAATAATAATTTATAAAATTTAAATTCATTTCTAACAGCAGGACAATTAACTTAAATTTATTTTAAGTCTTTTTTAATAAAATTTCTCGTTCATGAAAATCATTTTTTAATTCTTCAATAGTTTTTAATTTATCTTCATTATCAATTTTATTTTCATTAATGATTTCGGATTTTAGCTTATTCCAATTAGTTAAAATATTTTTTTTCAATAGAAATTACTTTATTATTGCTCATTGGATTACTATATTTTGCAGATTCATATAGTTTATTAAAATTTTCTTTTAAATCATCACCTACTTAATCAAATAATATTTCTATTTCCTTAGTTATTTAAGTGATGAAAAATCTTTGCTTTTCAGTGTCTTATCCACATTTTCAATATATTTTTTACTTTCAAATAACAATATCTTTTATAGGTTGTTAGAAATTTGGGAAAAATCGGGAACAAAATAGCTTCTATTTATACTATTTATTAATCATATTCTTTTACAGAATCAATAACACTTTGCATATCAGTTAATAGCTCTTTTACATCTTCAACATTAGTTTTTCTACTTGAATTACCTAAATTAATGGTCAATTCAACTACTAATTCTTCCATTTTTTTTACAAACGATTTCAATGTATCTAATCTGTTTTTAAGTTCTTCATCAATTTTTGGTGTGTATCCTGGAGCCATATTTATTATATTTAAAGTTGACTCGGTTTGTTTTAGAAATATCTCTCCCCACATGTCAATTTCGCCCATAAACCTATCGTAAGTTAATTGTGGTGGTGGGAAATGTTCTTGGATCATTTTTTTAGCAATCTCTTCTTTACTCTGATATTGAGTTTTCAAGTCATTAATATCTTCTTCATATTCTTTAAATTCATTACCAACTTCCTTAGTACCATTTATATTTTCAAATTCATTATCATCTTCCTTAGCACTGTTCATATTTTTATTTATCTCATTCTGTCTCTTATCTATATCTAATATGTGAGATCTTACATCAATTAAAAAATTGTTTGGTACAAAAACATTAGCTACAAAAAGAAGAGATGAAAAATTATAAACTAAAACAACCCGTATTAACCATATTCCCCTTACCTCAATATAAATTATTAACGTGATTACTATTAAAAGAATACCTAAATCTTTTTTTTCCAAATAAAACAAACCAAGACCAGGAAATATTAAATTTAAAACATAAGCCACAATTTTATTTTTCCCATATACATTTATTAATGGTTTTATTTCTTGTTTTCTTTTTTCTTCATAAAATTCGTTGCCAGCTTCATTAGTACTGTTCATATTTTTAAATTCATTGTCAAATAATTTATGAGCATTAATTTTAGTTATTTTCTTTCCATTCTTATATTCAACATGTTGTTCAGGATTATATTGTTTTTCTAAGATTTCATCATCAATTATTTTGGTTTTGTCACTACTTTTTTCTGTATTGATTTTTTTAAAAATAATTTCTTTATTCTCCAAATTTTTTTCTATGACTTTCCATCCTGCCTGAATCCATGATGCAGAGTGTCTTTTATGGTCATTCTCATTACCCCACCATGCACCATGCTTATAAGCTGAATTTGGTAACTCACCACCTATAATTTCTTCAATGTCGGTGAATGTTAAAGTTTCTGTATCTTTATATGAATTCAAAAAATAGTCGTATAATTTTTTATACTTCTTACCAGTATATTCCATTAATCAATCTCCTTCTCACTTTCATTGTTGTATCTTTATAGTAATCTTGTAAAAGTTTATCACCTGAATATAGAATAATTAGCAGTAATGCTTTAGGAACTGGAAAACAATATTTTTCATGTGGAAAATCAATATATCGTTACATGCAGGTATAATTACTTAATCCTGTGAGATAATAGCTTTTTTGAATGATAATTTTATTAAAATAAGTATTTTACCTAAGAGAGTTTTCATAAATCTCAGCTTTTTAATATTGATGTATTTCAATATTTATTAAATTATTAACATGAACCTTGCTATTATCATACTTTTTTGTGAACAATCAACAGTTATAATGTTCTTTAATTTTAGAATGCTTATTAATACTTTGATAAAATTAAGTTCTCTTTAGAAAGCTACAAAACATATCCATATCTTTTCATAACATTCCCCCTATTTTTTGTTTAAACACTTGCAATAGATTAATTATACAAGTATTCAATAGTAATTAAGTAATCTTAAAGGTTTGAATCTATTTTTTCCATGCGACCTTTCATCTCTATTTTACTTCCGCCAATTTTTAATCTTATCTCTTTGATTGCAAGACCTATCATAATTATATCATTGCCTTC
>JAITOM010000225.1 GCA_031289975.1 Methanobrevibacter sp.
ACTACTTTTTGGTCTGATATCCATCGGATTAAGATTTGAAAAGTATGTAAATAAGTTACAAAAGCGGATATAACGTGCTAAAAGTGTGAATGAATCCCGTTAAAAAACGGAGATTCTCACATTAATAGATAAAGATATACTTGAGCGGCTTGTCATGAAAGTGACACGAGCCGTTCTTAGGAGAGGTTAGTAGGGAAACCTCCTAATTTTATCCGACGAGAATAAAAAAATAATTGTTGCCCAATTTCAAACATTGCAGAGATTAAATTTAAAAAATTTTTTCAGTTTCAAAAAATAAAGTTTCAGAAAATAATAATAATTGTCGCCCAGTTTCAAATAAATCAATATAGAGGCAACAATTATGGAAATCGGAACAAGTATATATAATTCATGGGATTTTGAAAAAAATAATAATTCTATTCTAGATTTAAAACTAGTGAGTGATGATGAATTAATAGCTCAAGAATTATATAATATGTTAACACATAAATTTTATCTATATAATTCAGACGAAGGATTATTTTTAAGCCTTATGATGCTAGTATTATTCGTTATCATTACAACTTAGAAACTACAGATATTCAAATGATAGATACTTTAGTTAGACGAAGAATACTTGAACATGAAGGATCTGTCAAACTTTGTGTGATAACAATTGTTATAATCTGTTAATAACAATTGTTATAATACAAAAATATTAATAAAATGTGTGGGAATAAACTCATATTATAAATTAACATTAATGAATGAATCAATTATGACTTATAATCCAAGTTTAGTATTGACACCTTAATTATTTTCTTTTTTAATCATGTGAAAACTATCAAATAAAATGTTGGTACTTCTCACATGCTGAAAACTTCAATTAAGTATGTAAATTATTAATAAATTAAATAAAATATGGGGGAATAAAATTATGAATATGAAAATACTTAGTTTACTTGTAATGGCACTGTAAAAAGAGGATGGAAATTCACGAGGCTGTGAAAAATTCAACTGATGAATCTATAATACTTTATTCAATGTTTATAATACTTTATTTTTTAAAGCATTTTAAGAACTTTATAATATTAATACACTACTAAAAAAAAGATTTTTACTTACATTCTACATTTGAGTAAAAAGTTAAAAATAATTTATCAGTTGGATTTTTCACATCCACGGAAATTTCTAATTATAGTGTCTCCATGCATACGACTCCAGATTTTATAGCAGCGATCACACCAGTATTTCTTTATTTGGACTTAAATCATTGGATTTTTATCAGCTAATATATTGGATTATGGGCTGAATTAATGAAATAATAGTCGCATATACAATTGCAATTATAGACCATCCCACCCAAGTAATTTTGCCATCTACCTTTCTTTTATTTTCCTTTAAAAACACACTTATAAATGTTATTATAAATAAAAGATTAAATTGGAAGTATTCTATTACTAAACTAATATTAACCATATTTCTTCCAGAAATTTCTTCCAAACACATAATGAATACAAAAAAAATGGTTGTGACAATTAAACCTGCTAAAATTTCTTTAACCTGAAGAAATTGGGACTTTAAAGTTTGAATAGATGATGATTGTAAGAGTTTATTAATACTCATTTTATGATCCCCTCATTTTATAACTCCTATTTTTTCTTTTCGGTACAATTCATGAATTATTTCATTAAAATGGGCCTGGAATCCCCTCACATGCTCCTCTACATCCAAGACCAACTGTAGCACAAGCAATAGCTATAAATGCTATACATACAAGACCTCCAATACCTAATAGTGCACAAAGTTCTACTTCTCCCATTGCTCCAGCACAAAAAGAAGCTGCAATAGTACATGCATAATTACAAAAATCTGAAGACAACCTAGATGATATTGGTGGATTTACTAACCTTTTATCTGCATTTGGAACATTAGGATTCTTATCAGCTAAATAATTAACAAATTTGACATTTATAACATTTCCTGTAGTTTTGTTACGAATTAATGCTACAGATGATAAAAACAATACTTGTTCGTTATCTCTCACATCTTGTAATTGAGTTACCTTAACAATGTTATCTTCATCGACTGTAACATTAAAATAATCACTATTAATGGGTGTGAATTTAAACCCAATTAATTCAATATCGGCTAAAGTAGAATCATTCTCAGCTTTTTTCTCGAGATTGGTATTAAGCCAATTTAGTAATTTCACATTATTAGCATCAGTGAAATTATATATTGCCACTGGATTATTGCATGGATTAGCATCGCGAACATCCCCCACTGCTCCAGTTTCACTAGAAATAGCTTGAATATCAATTGTACTTGCTAAAACTCCCCCACCATATTTTGATGTTGAGTTAATGGTTGATTGCTCATTGAATGCAAAATTACTACTTATTATTGAAGTTAGTATTAATGCAATTATAATTAAACCTTTTATTTTCATAAATATTTAGCCTCCATAAAAATTAACCTCCAAAATAATAGTACAATATAATATTAGTAACTAAATATTATATAAAACTTTTATTTAATAGGTTTAAAAAGGATT
>JAITOM010000267.1 GCA_031289975.1 Methanobrevibacter sp.
AGGTTTACAATTGTTTAATTCGCCCCTGGGTAATGGGTTAAAAGCTTTGAGAGAAGGAACTCCACAATATGAGTTCTAATCAACAAGAATCCCCTGTCTTTAGACAGGGCGAGTATCAAGTATTATAACTTATTATAGTATGAAACTTAAATTTTTGCAAAAATTATTACTTTTAATTCTTCTTAAATCAATTTTTTTAAAATTAGAATTATTATTTTTAGAAAATAAATAAAATAAACTATTTAATTATAAATTAATAGAATTTATTAAATATTTTCGAAAATTATAATATAGTGATGTAAAATATGTTTGTAATTAATCATTTATTTTTAAATATTTTATTTTTAAAAATTTCAATTAGTATTAAACTAATTTTTTAAATAATAATTTTTATTTTTTTATTTTTAAAAATAATAAATATAATTTATTTAATTAAAAATTTAATATTTATAGTGGACTTTAAAAATCTCATTAATTACAAACATTATTTCATATACTATATTAATAATTTTTAGAGATATGTATTATGAAAACATTAAAAGCTTATATAGAAAATTCTGTTATTGGAGGTTATTTTGATGATGAATTTAAAAAACCAACTAAAAAACTTTTCGATGAATTTAAAAAAGGAAATTATAAAGCAGTGATTTCATCCCATGTGATAGCTGAATTAGAAAAAGGCGCACCAGAATATGTAGTAATGAATTTAGATTCAATTGACTATAAGAAATATTCAGTGAATGATGAAATGTTAGATTTAGCTGAAAGATATTTGGATGAGGAAATTGTCAGTGAAAAATATCGTGGAAATGCTTTACATATAGCAATTGCCACTATAATTGATGTTGATGTTTTAGTAAGTTGGAATTTTAAGCATATAGTTAATTTAAATAAAATTAAACTATTTAATTCTGTTAATCTTAAAGAAGGATATAATTTATTAGAAATAAGGACTCCACAAGAGGTTTTAAAAGATGGATAAAGAAAAAAAATTTGATTGTATTAAATTTAAAAATGATTTACAATCAAAATTACTAAAAGACAGTAAAGCAAAAAATATGAGAGAATATGTTGATTATGTTAATAAAATAGCTTTAAAATCCCCACTAAATAGGAAGCTGTGAAAAATTCTTATTAATTGGTGTTTTTAAATATTGGCTAATGTTTGTCAAGTAGTGGGTGGTTTACCTATTTTTTTATTCCATCGTGCTTTTCTTAATGTTAAATAATCTTCTTTGGATTGTTTGGAGTATAATATTTTCTTTTCTGATCTTGGGAATGTTTGTATGAAGTAATTTTCTATTTTATCGGATGTTTTTTGTTTAGCAACTAAAGAATCATGTTCTGACCTATAATAAGACTTACAATCATTACATTTATATTTTTGTGCGGAAACACTAAGATTTTCATCTTTATTAACTTTTAATTTATCCGTTCCATTATAAACTACATCTTCACTGTTACAATTCCTACAGTTATCTTTTTCATTGCCTAAAAATATTCCTAAAGAAACTATAAAGGTTAAAGATAAAGAAATAAGTCTAATTACTACAAATGAAAATGATTATATTTCGATTACCGATATTGCAAAATATAAATTGGGTTATCCTAAGGATGTGATTAAAAATTGGTTAAGAAATAGAAATACAATAGAATTTTTAGGTATTTGGGAGAGTTTATATAATCCGAATTTTAAAGGGGTCGAATTCGACCTGTTTAGAAAAAAAACAGGTTTAAATTCATTTGTATTAACTCCCAAAAAATGGATAGAAAATACAAATGCAATAGGTATAATATCTAAATCAGGATGTTATGGTGGTACTTATGCTCATAAAGATTTTGCATTTAAATTTGCAAATTGAATTTCAGTCGAATTTGAATTATAGATTGTTAAAGAGTTTCAAAGACTTAAATAAAATGAAATAAAATCAAAAGAATGGAATCTTCAAAGAACATTATCTAAAATTAATTATACAATCCATACTGACACAATAAAAGAAATAATCCTACCAAAGTTGCTTTCTCCAAGCCAAATAAACTTTGTATATGCTAATGAAGCCGATTTATTAAATGTTTCTCTTTTTGGTAAAACTGCTTCCCAGTGGAGAGATAAAAATCCAGATAAAAAAGGAAATATTCGAGATCATGCTACACTTGAACAATTTGTCGTTCTTTCAAATTTAGAAAGTATCAATGCACTTTTGATTCATCGAGGGATTTCACAAGAAAGTAGGATAATTGAACTTAACCAGATTGCTATTACACAAATGACTTCATTAATAAAAAGTAAACAACTTAAGCAGTTAAAATAGTAAAAATTTTTATGAATTTCACCCAAAAAATAATATTAATATTTATTAGTGGTATTAAATAAATTATATGTTATAAAAAAAATTTAGAGTTTATAAAACATTTTTTAAATTAAATAATTATTATTCTGATGATAATAATGGATAGAAAACAGATTGCAATTGACTTTGCTAAAAATTTAGATCATAGTGAAATCGAAAAAATACTTCTTTTTGGTTCTGTTGCTCGTGGGGATGATAATAAAGATTCCGATATAGATATTCTTATTATTATTAAAAATATTGATGATAAACTTAAAATTAGAGATGATATTTATAGTAAAGTATGGGATGTTCTTATTCGAACAGGAGAATCTATTTCTATTAAAATAAAAACTATTGAACATTATAATAAATATCGCGAATTTTCTTTCTTTTCTAATGTGAATAATGATGGTGTTATAATTGGATGAGGCAAAATCAATATTTAACAATGCTTTAGAGTTTATTGAAGATTTTAAAATAGCTATTAATAATGAAAGATATAAAATGTCTATTAATCGCTCTTATTATGCTGTTTTTTATGGGGCTAAAGCTTTACTGTCTAAAAAAGGAATACATCCAAAAACTAAATATTATTGAAAAATAGCAAAAATTAGAAATTTTTTGACTTATAAAATCATAGATTTTATAAATATTAATTTAAAATCATTTATATTAATTAAAATATATTTATATCATTTAAAATTTAAAATTATAAATTTTTATAAAATAATATTAAAAATTAAATAATTTAATAAAAAAATTTTTCATCCAAAATTAAAGAACTTCTTCAAAATGACTATATTAAAAAATTTTATTTTTTAAAATTATTCTTTATATTTTTATTAAGTTAAAATTTAAAAGTTTTATTTAAATTATTTTTTAAAAACGGAGAATAAATTCTCCTAAGTTGAAAATAAATTTTCAACAATAAGAAATTCAACAAAATAAATTAAATTTAAAATTAAAAATAATGATTTTTCTAAAATTAAAGTTTCCTAATATAGTGAAATTAAAGAAGAATCATCCTCTGAAATTATTGATAATATGGAAAAGAAGATATTAATAAAGAAATAAAAAATTCTTAAAAAGGTGAAATTAATGGCAATGAAACTTAAATTCAATGCAAACTTAGATTATCAAAATGATGCTGTATCATCAGTAGTAGGTCTATTTGAAGGTCAAAATTCTATGAGGGGATACTTCACATTCACTGGTGAGGTTCCAATAGACACTGGTGCTAATGAGTATACTGGACAAGGTGTAGCTAATAAATTTGATATTTCATCTAATGAAGATATATTAAATAATTTAAGGAAAATTCAGACGAATAATCAACTTGCTCCATCTGAATCTCTTTCTGCTTCAACTATGGATTTTAATATTGAGATGGAAACTGGGACTGGTAAGACTTATGTTTACTTGAAAACTATTTTCGAACTAAACAAAAAATATGGATTTACTAAATTTATCATTGTTGTTCCAAGTTTAGCTATTAAAGAAGGGGTTTATAAATCCATACAAATTACTAAGGATCATTTTCAAGGTTTGTATGAAAATGTTACCTATGATGCATTTATTTATGATAGTTCTAAATTAGAACAAGTTCGTAACTTCGCTGTTAACAGTAACATTCAAATCATGGTTATTAATATTCAAGCTTTTAGTAGGAGTTTTAATCCTTCTGCATTGGATGATTCCAAAGAAACTAACAGTACAAACATTATCCACAGACCAAACGACAGATTAAATGGATATAAACCTATTACTTTAATTCAGGAAACAAATCCTATTGTGATTATTGATGAACCTCAATCTTCAGTAAGCACAAATAAATCAAAGGAAGCCGTTAAATCTTTAAATCCTTTGGTTACTTTACGGTATTCTGCTACCCATAAAGAAATTCAGAATTTAGTGTATAAATTGGATGCTATTGATGCTTATAGTATGAATCTTGTTAAGCAAATTGAAGTTGCTTCATTTGAATCTCGTGATTATCATAATGAGGCTTATTTAAAATTAATATCTGTGGATGGGAAAAAACAAACCGCAAGAGTTGAAATAGATCAACTTAAAAATGGGCAAGTTAAAAGAAAAATAGTTACAATTAAACATGGGGATGATTTATCCAGTATAAAACTTTCAAACAGAGACATTTATAATGGATACATTGTTAAAGAAATCTATTTTGAAAAAGAGAATGAATATTTGAGTTTTACTAATCAAAATGATATTTTAAGAATTGGTAAAGCTATTGGAGATATGGATGATTTAGCTATTAAAAGACAGCAGATTAGAAAAACTATTGAAGAACATTTAAATAAAGAACTTAGACTAACAAGACAGGGAATTAAAGTTTTAAGCTTATTTTTTATTGATAAGGTAGCAAATTACAGAAGCTATGATGAGGAAGGAAATTCTTTGAAAGGAATTTATGCAAGAATTTTTGAAGAGGAATACAAAAAATTAATTTCAAAACCTAAATATTCTACTTTAACCAAGGATGTTGATATTGAAACGGCAGTAGAAGAAATTCATAATGGTTACTTTTCACAAGATAAAAGTGGAAAAAATAAAGGTAAATTTAAAGACACCTCAGGCACCACCAATGTTGATGATGATACTTACTCTCTTATAATGAGACATAAAGAAAAATTATTAAGTTTTGATTCTAAACTTAGATTTATTTTCTCTCACTCTGCTTTAAGAGAAGGTTGGGATAATCCTAATGTTTTTCAAATTTGTACTTTAAATGAAACTAAATCTGCATTAAAGAAAAGACAAGAAATTGGAAGAGGTTTAAGATTAGCTGTTAATCAAGATGGAGAAAGGATTAAAGATAAAAATATAAACATCTTAACTGTAATGGCAAATGAAAGTTATGAAGATTTTGCAAAAACACTTCAAAAGGAATATGAAGAAGAAGGAATTAAATTTGGAGTTATTGAAGAGGATGCTTTTGCACATATTCCTATGAAGAATAGACAAGGAGAAATTGAACCAATAGGTAAAAAAGATTCAAAACAGATATTTAGATTCTTCATTGATTTGAAATATATTAAGGCTGGAGTTAAGGATAGTGGTAAAGTTCTTGATAAATTAAAGTTAGCTATTGAACAAGGTAATGTTGAAGTTCCAGAGAGATTTAAGGATATAAAACCTTTAATTGTTGAGGTGGTTAAGAAAAGTTCAAGTGATATTCCAATCAAACCAGCCACAAATAGACGAACTGTTAGAACCAATAAAAGAGTTTATTTGGATCCTAATTTCAAGGAATTTTGGGATAAAATTAAATATAAAACTACTTATTCTGTTGATTTTGACACAGAAGAGTTAATAGCTAAGTGTGTGGAAGTTCTAAAAGATTTAGACATTAAAACTCCAAAACTTTTATATTCTAAGGCAGGAATAGCTATTGATGCTTCTGGAGTTAAAGTTAATGAAAAAGGAGTAATGCTTGTTCACTCGCAAGAACATGAAATAGCTCTTCCAGATATTGTGACTTTCCTTCAAAATGAAACATTCTTAACAAGAAAAACTATTGTGAATATTTTAATTAAGAGTCAGACATTAGACCAGTTCAAGAGAAATCCACAAGAATACATGGAGGAATTTTTAAAAATAATCAATCAAGAATTAAATGGTATGTTAATTGATGGTATTAGATATACTAAGTTAGGTGATCACTACCTTCAAGAACTATTTGAGGATAGTGAACTATTTGGTTACTTAGAGAAAAACTTACTTGAAAGATGTGAAAGTGAAAGTTCTCTTTATGATCATATTATCTATGATTCTGAAACTGAAAAGAATTTTGCAGAAGAATTAGAAAATGATGAAGAAGTATTAGTTTATACTAAGCTACCTGGATGGTTTAAAATTAATACTCCTATTGGAAATTACAATCCTGATTGGGCGATTTTATTTGAAATAGATGGTGAGAAGAAACTTTATTTTGTGGTTGAAACTAAAGGATCTACAAATCAATATAAATCATTAAGTCAAAGTGAAAAAGATAAAATAATATGTGCTAAAAAACATTTTGAAGCTTTAAATAATGGTGTACAATTTAAAGGTCCAGTTTTTAATTTTAGAAACTTTAAAACCAAGATATCTTTAGATTAAATAAACTTTTTCTAATTATAGTTCTTATGGAAAGATTCTTAAATTTTAAAATGATAATTTTTTTTATTAAATTATTTAATTTTAATTAAATTATTTAATTTTAAATATCACTTTATAAAATTTTTCACTTTATAAAATTTTATAATTTTAAATTTTAAATAATATATAAATTTTAAATAATATAAATTTATTTTGTAGTGAACTAAAAATGTTTTTAAGTAATGAGTTTTTTAAAAATATCTTTAAATTGTCAATTTCATAAATAAAAATATAATATTATTTATTTTTAAAAATAAAATTTTTAAATTTATTAATTAATAATTTAATAAAATATTAAAAAATATTATTGAAAATTAAG
>JAITOM010000273.1 GCA_031289975.1 Methanobrevibacter sp.
TAAATTTATATTATTTAAAATTTAAAATTATAGATTTTTATAAATTAATATTTAAAATTAAATAATTTAATAAAAAAAATTATCATCCAAAATTTAAGAACTTTTCCAAAATGACTATAATTTAAAATTATTTATATTCTAGAGAGTTTCTATAAACCCAATAATTCAAAAATTCAGAATTTTAAATCTTATGATTCAAGCTTTAAATTTAAAATAAAGTATTTTTAATAAAAATAAAGTATTTTTAATAAATATTAACATTCATCAATATTGACAAAAATGAGGTTTATAGAAACTCTCAAAAAGCTTTTTTAAGATTAGATTATTATAGTGTTTTGTAAACTTATTTTTATCTACATTCAACTTTTAAATAGATATTTTGGAAATACCATATAATGAAATATTTCTTTAAATATAAATTAAGTTTTACATTTTTGTTATTTATAAAATCCATGATTTTATAAGTTAGAAAAATCCATGATTTTATAAGTTAGAAAATTTCTAATTTTCTTTAGTGAAATTTTTTATTTCACTTAGAAAAACGAAGTTTTTCTTTATTTTTTAATATTAATTATTATAATATATTTATTTATTTATTTAAATAAATAATTTGTATAATTATTATAATTCAATAATTAACAATTTTAATTAAAATAAAATTTTCATGAAAATCCAACTCAAATTTTAACATGAAAAATTTAATTTTACAAAACACTATAAAAGAATTAATAATTTTATGATTAAAAATCGGCACTATAAAAAAAGTATGGTTTTCAAAGGTTTGAAATCCGATTTTTAACCATGAAAAATTTAGACCATGTATATTTAGCTCATTTTCTTAATTTTTCAATTGTAAGAAATCCTACCAAATTTACAGCCTAAAAATCTAAGATTTTATTTAGGTAAAAATATTTTTGAGAAAATTGATGCTCCAATTATTTTAAACAGATCCCCTATTATGAATGGTATAAAACCCATTACAAGTAAAGCATTAAGACTTGGAAAATTACCTAAATTGAAATATTGCCAAGTAGCTAAAACAATTAGACCAGGAATGTAAATACAAATATAATTAGCTATTAACATTGCTGGAAGCATTGCCCTAATATTTCTTGATTTAGAGTATTTTTCACTTATATGGCCTATAAATAATGATGCAAAAACAAAACCTAATATATATCCACCATTAGCACTCAAAAGAATGTTTAAACCACCACTCATATCCGCGAACCATGGTATTCCTAATACGCCCACAATAATATATAATAGCTGACTTAAAGGACCTAATTTTCTACCAAGAATTAAACCAGAAACTAAAACAGCAAAAGTTTGTCCAGTTATAGGAACAGGAGTCCAAGGTAATGGTATTATTATTTGTGCCATGATACCTGTAAAACAAGCCATTAAAAATACCATTAATCCTTTTTCCATATTTGAAGATCTATCAATTCTTTCAAAGACTAACTTTCTTTTTTCATAATAAGAATTCATATTCATCATATAGTCTCACCCTTCATATAGTATCACTAATTTAGTTAATTACTTTTTTTAATCATGTATTTTTTGAAATTAATTAATTATTTGGCTAAAATTCCATATCAATTTGAATTTATCATATAATTTAATTAGTTATTATTCTCAAAGAATCTGGTTTTTTAACAATGTCACCTACACCAAATGCAATTAAGTTTTTAATTCCTTTATCTGATGAAATATCCACTAATCTTTGAGATACTATACCATCAAAGGCAATAGAGTATATTTCACCATTTGAATTCTTAATTTCTTCGTATAGCTCTTCAACTTTAACTTCTTTTAAGCTATTTAAAGTATCATCAAATATTTCACAATTACCAGTTCCTTCTAAATCTTTCAAAATTCTTTTTAAAACACTGACTTTATCCTCCATCTTAGGTTTTGGTCTGCTTTTAGTGCCATATAATTGCTCAACAGGGGTTTTATTTCTTAAAGCTACCATAATTTCATTTTTCTCAAGATCTTCGACTTCTTTTCCATGTGGAGCTCTTGTGATGTAATCTACTTTACCCACCTGTAAAAGTTCTTTTAGAATTAATTCTCCTCCATGATCTCCATCAACAAAAGCAGTGACAGTTTTTTCTTTTGTTAATTCCGCTACACTTTTAGGAATGTTTACACCTTCAACAGCCACAGCATTTTTAATACCATATCTTAAAAGATTTAAAACATCAGATCTTCCTTCGACAACAAGAATAGCATCTGAAGTCATGACATTCGGTCCTGATGGTAGTCTTTCATCACCGTATTCAGAAATTTCATGAATTCTCATAGATTCTTTAATTTCTTCAATCATTTTAATGCTTTCAGGAGCTGCAACTTTCATCATGCTTTCATAAATTTCTTTTGCACGATTTACAACTTGTTTTCTTTTAACCGCTCTTACATCGTCAACCTTTATAACATGCATTTCTGCTTCACAAGGCCCAACTCTATTAATAGTTTCAAGAGATGCTGCTAAAATAGCTGTTTCTATTCTATCTAAACTTGAAGGTATAACAACATCTCCTTTTGATCGTCCTCCATTTGAATGAATATCCACTTTTATTCTTCCAATTCTCCCAGTTTTTTGTAATTCTCTTAAATCTAAATCATTACTTAAAAGACCTTCAGTTTGTCCAAAAATTGCTCCTACAACATCAGGTTTCTCTACAATACCAGTTGCATTTATTTGTACATGTATAAGATATTTAGTTGTGGTTAATTCCTCACCTTTTCCCATTTTAACCTCTCCTTTTAGGTACTTTGGGATAATATTACAAGCTATTTATAACATAGCTATATTATATGATATCCATCATATAATGGCAATTTATTCCATAGTTTTATAAACTAATAATCAATACTTTTAAAAAATAATTAATAGTTGAAAATAATCAATAATAATTCAATTATAGTGGTTTTGATAAAGTTCTTAATAAATAACTTTTTTAAAAATAAATATTATTAAAAAATATTAATTTAAAATTAGTTATATTAATTAAAATATACTTATATTATTTAAAATTTAAAATTATAGATTTTAATGAATTACTATTTAAAATTAAATAATTTAATAAAAAAAATTATCATTCAAAATTTAAGAACTTTTCTATAATTACTATAATCTAAATTTATATTTTTCATTGAATTAAACATAATCAATATATTAATTAGACAATACAAAAACAAGCAATATAATAAAATAAGTTTTAATAAAAGTGTTCTATAAAAGTTTTATAATATGTTATTTTAATTAGATATTTACAATTTAAAAAAAAGCATTTATAAATAATGAACTACATTTTTTAGTTAATTAATAATATTTTAGGGGATTGCTTGATTAAATTAGACTTATATTATTACTTTCATATAATTAATTGTATTATATTAATACATTCATCTAATTAATAATATTCCTCAACCTTTTCTATTTATATTAAATTAAATAAGAAATGAATTAATCTATTAATAAATTATATTAATTGATATTTTAATTTTATTTATTTTCATCATTTTCTAAATATGCCATCGGAGTTCTTACTATTCAATGTTAATCCTCATATTATTATTAATTATGTTATTATGAAATAATAGACTTAATATTATAATTCACTTAAACATTGAAAAATAAATTCTTTTAAATGTGATAAATATTTTAATGCGAGTATCAAAAATATGGGGTTTTTTAAAACTTCATAATTAATTGACAATCCCTAATTATTATGATAATAAAACTTATTTGAATTTATAATTGTAATTGTATTTAACTTAAATATATTTTTTATAGTATATAAAAATTTACTTTTTATATTAACAAAAAGATTATGAAAAAAATTTCTATAAAACCTAAATTGATGAATTAAGGTTTAAAACTCTACTATTTACGTATACCATAAAAATTACCTATATCATAAAAAAATATAAGTTATATAGAGGGCAGGACATAATTCTATTACTTAGTATCTATTCTTTTTCATATTTTATATCTTTTTATTTTTTTTTAATTTTGCTTTTCAGCCTTAAAAATGTATTAATTTCAATTAAAGTTTTTATTTTTAGTCTTTCAAATTTTTTCTACAATATTTTTCATATTCTTCTTCTTGTTTTATATTATACTATTAATATTTCCCTATATAATGAAAAAAGCAAAGGATGTAAAATAGAATTAGAAGTAGCTGAAAAAAACAATATACCTATTGTTTATTCATTAGATGAATTAATTACCAAAAGAAATGCTAAAAAGGTTTGGGATTCAAATAAATTACAGAAATATGATGATTATGTATAATTTAAATAATAATTTGCTAGTTTCTTGAAAGGACCAAATTACTGTTTCAAAACATCACTATCAAATTTAATTATGGACAAACCTCGAGATTGTAAAATTAAAGATTATAAGATTGAAGATCCTGATAAAAGATTTTATGTTGAAAATTTTAAAAATCCAGATAAAAAATTTTTTATCTGATAATTGGACATGTCATTTTTTAAATCAAGATGATTCATTGTACGATTCAACTACAGCTGATATATTAAATCTTTGTAATTTTGAACAAGTTTTAGATAATTATAAAAAAAATATTTGATAAAGAGAATAGATTAGAAGTAACTAATATTCCTAAAATACAAACAAAACTTGTAATTGATCGTTGGCAACCTATTAGTTCAGAAATTTATTCTACATCACCCATTGAAAAACAAAATATCATCGAATTATAAAAAATTATTGGATTTATATGGGATTACAAATATACCAAATTTATACATCTTATTAGATTCAGCAGATGATGTTATGGAAAGAGCTAAATCCAATTTATATAGTTCTCATAGTGTATATGATTCATCTATGGATAAATTAGAAGATATTATTCGTAAATATAGTTTCATAACTCATAAACTTTAAAGTCTCTTTAATATTAGTTTTATCACTTTCAAATCTATGTCTGAATTTAGGTTATATGATCATTAAGATAATATACTAAGCAGTTAATTTCTTGAAATATTACCTTAAGATCTTGTTTTAATTTGATAATGCCTTTATCTTGAGTTATGAATCCTACATTTTGGTTTAATGTTTTAATTAGCATGTAGTAATCTAACAAAATTAATTTATCTGATCTATGGATTGATGTCTTGTTTATTGAATCTTCTAATAATTTATAGGTATTTTCTTTATAATATTCATCACATTTTAATGCTTTGATAAATATGTTTAGCTCCTTAGAATAGATTCTAAAAGTTTTATTAATATCTTTCTTAAAAATATTTATATTATTGGTGTTTTGGTTGATAAAATCATTCTTAAATCCATCATAAAACTCATTAAATAAATCATTTATTGTGTTTTCAAATTTATCCTTTGGAATATTCTCTGGAAACTGCTTTCCACGATATGAGCTTAAAAAATTCCTTTTTAATTTATGAATTGTTGACTCAACACTTGTAGGTTTGATATTGTTTTTACTCAAATATTCTTCAACATGCTCTATAAGCTTGTTAGTAATTCTTCTTTCCCGACTTATTACATTGAAGGATTCTTCTTTCACTCTTTTACTAATATATCTATTATGATTTTCCTTTTCAAAATAAATTTTACAAATTCTGTAATTATCATGTTTATTATTAGGAAAAATAGCTCCTAACAAAATATTAGTATCTAAAAAATGGAAATTTATACTTAACATTTATTCACTTTTCAAATAGTTACCTATTGTAGAATCCAAAATCCTTTTTTGACTATTAGTATATTCATTAAAACTTGTTTCACTATTTGAGTAATCACCAATAATTAATTCTTCTGCTTTGGCAATGTATGAGTTTAAAATACCTATGCTTTTATTAAACTCTAAATCCCATTGTTCATTCATATTTTCGTAGACTTTATCTTTAAATTGGACTCTAAGACCTTCAGCAAAAGTACACCATAATTTTTTAATAGGTTCTCTTAAAATATCCCAATGTTTACTTAAGCCATTTTCTTCATTTATTAAATCTAATTTTGTGGTAAAATTAGAAAAAATATCCGAAAATTCAGTGAAGTAACTATCAAATGGTAATTTAGATTCACATTTAAAAAAAGTATCAATAAGAGAATCCCCTTTATTATCTTCAATAAGTCTGTATTTATCAGCAATATCAAATATTTCAAATTTGAAAGAATACATACATTTAGAAGGAGCATAATATTTATAAATATCTTTATGCAATTGTTTGTAAAAATAATTCTGATTTTTTAATAAATTTTCCACTATTTCTTCTAATTCGGAAAAATATTCATATATAACTTTAAATTCTTCTTTTTGATTTAAAGTAAGATCTGTAATCTTTTGTGAATTTAAATCATTATAAAAATAATAAGAATCCGCAACATAGTTAGAGAATGGACCAAAATAATACCAGTAATAAGGTAAATATTCAAATAAAGGATGATTTTCACCAAGTTCCATTTTTATTTGGAAAATAGCCTTTTGAGTTCTAAACTTTGTTATTCCCATATTTTTTTCATTCAACTTAGAAAATAAAAATTTTGATAGTTCATCAACCAACTCATTATTTTTGTTTTGATTTGCTAAAATAACCATAATATCCCTCCTTAAATCCTGTTTAGTTATTTAGAAATACATTAAAAAAAGTATATTTTATAATATTCTTTGAAATATTGATTATAGAAAAATTTTTTATCATATTCTGTAAAAAAAATAAGTTTACTACTTATATAATTTATCACTGCTGTTAAAATAAGAAAATTTATCTTAACATAGAAAAATTTATTGTTCATTATATAAATAATATTGCTAAAAGTTTTCTCAAAGCATCATAAATCACCCAAATATTTTCTAAGAAACACCAGTAATTATATTTGATACTTTTCACATGATTAAAAAATAAAAAAATAAAAAATTTTAATTATTAAAACCATTATATAATTTAATGTAACCTGAATCCCATGTATCGGTTTTGACATGGCAATTCCTGGTACTCGCTGCACCACCAACAGTACCATCATAATTGATAGCACCAGGACCATCTTCAACAGTTTTAGTTGTATGATCACTTGATTGGGCACCAGCAGTAATCTTTATATAAGCAGCATTACTATGTACATTAACAGTTACAATATCATACCCACTCGTTTGAGTAAAGGAAGACTTACTAATAGGATTACTATTAACATCGATAAATTGTATTTTGGTTTCAGCTATAAAAGCAAGAATCCAATTGTTATCTTCTTGGAATGAAAATCCATAGGTGAAGTCCAATGACTATTCTTAAAAACAGAACCCCAACTTGCAACATGTGTAATGGTTTGCTTATTAGCACCTGCTGTTAATGTTTTATATTTAAAACAACCAAATAAAGATTTATTAAGTGGTATTCTATCATATAAATTTTTAAATAAATCAAAAACTTTAGATAATAGTTTAATAGTTGATTTTTTGAATTATTATAATTTTAAAGAACAATTAGAAACTATTAATTGGTCTACATATGATTGTGTTATTTTTGATCGTGTTCAATTTATAAGTCATTTTGTATATTCTTCAAATAGTAAAATTTTAGATAAACCATATCAAGATTTAATTAATAATTATCATTTACATGAAAATTCAAATATTTATATTTTATTAGATACTGCTTCTAATATTTTAAATAGAAGTAATAATCGTAATTCACATTCAATTTATGATAAAAATTATAATATAGTGATAGAAAAAATGTTTGTAATTAATTATTTATTCTAAAATATCTTATTTTTAAAAATTTCAAATTAAAATTAAATTAATTTTTTAAATAATAATTTATATTTCTTTATTTTTAAAAATAATAAATATAATTTTTGTAATTAAAAATTCAATAATTATACTTCATTTTTAAAAGCTTCATTACTTACAAACATTATTTCATACACTATATAACTTATAATTTAAATTTATTAAGACATTTTAATAAGTTTTTTTATTTGATTTACGATCGTTAATAGCTATTCTAATAAATTGATTATTTAATCCCCTATAATTACTGTAAGATCTAATGGCAGTGTAAAATGAGGATGGATTTTCACAATTGAAAAATTAAAATCCTATGATAAAAGTTTAATGACATATGTATGGGCTTAATGTTTTTATGCTAAAAAGTCAAATTCCAGATTGTGAATTTCCATCCTCTTTTTACAGTGCCAAAAAAGTAATAAAATTTAAAAGAAAATTCCATGAAGAATTATTTAAAAGGAGAAATTCAAGTGGAAAAAAGATTTAGTAGCTTAAAACATCTAAACTAATATTTAAAATGAAATTAGAAGTATTAAAATATTTAAAAATAATTAAATATGAGTTTCTTTGATATATAGAAATTTATAACAGTTTTAAATCATATTTAAGTCTAAAAAAGGAGTATGAATTAAAAATTTTCTTATTTTAACAGCAGTGAATAATAACTTATCAGTTGGATTTTTCACAACCTCTAAAAAATATGAAAACCTCCATACTTTTTGACACCCTCAAAAATAGGGAAGATTTAAATATTCCCTCTAACATATCTTTACTTGGTGGTATTAAATATCACTATTAATACTAATAAATGTTATCAGTAAAAATTTAGACAGTGTCGTTTAGATGATTAATTGCTAAGTCCTTTACTTCCTAAACTTATAAGGTTAATAAGCCAATCATCTAAATGAATATATTGGAAAAGAATTCCAACAACATAAGAGATTTTAGAAAAAACTAATGCTACTCCTCCTCCAGCTGGTAATCCAGGGAAATTAACTATAAATTCTACTGCAGCTTCAGTAGATAATGGCGTTGAGGCCGATACGCCATTAATTCCTATTTCCGCCGCAGATGCCTCAAGTGTATAAATAAAACCAACAATATATGATGTAATAAGAGCAGTACCTACAGCACAAATAACAAATATAATAGTTGCTATATACCAATATTCTGACTCCCAATCTTCAAAATCTGGACAAGCCGATGATATAGCCTCTTCGATCCCTATAAATATTAGTGATGAACACACCGCAATAAGTGCTTGCACACCATATACCGCTGCTGTACAAGCACCAGCACTCCAACCTGCAGCTGTTGCACTAGCTGCAACTGCACTATATAATCCAGCAGCGGTAGGAATAAAAATAGATAATGCAGTTATCACTATCAAAATAACTGATAAACCTATCATACATCCTATAATCTTAGCATCTTTATCAGATGCAGTATAATAATCATCACCAGATTTACCTGCAAAATTATCTTTAAAATTTGTGAGTTCTGCTTGTAAATGATTACTTTCATCATAATAGCCTCCACCATATCCATGTGCAACATTACCTGTCATATTTAGATTTGTTGTTCTTATAGCATCTCCATTATTGTATATTCCACCACCATCACTTTGTGCAAAGTTATATTCAAAATTACTTAATTCTACAATTATGTTATTTCCCTTGTTGTATAATGCTCCACCAGATCCTTCTACTGTTTTACTTGAGCCAAAACCAGAGAAGTAAGTGAAAAAACTGTCTGCAAGGTTGTATATGGAACCACCATCTTTATTCGCTGTATTATTAGCAAATAATGTTCTACTTACTAAGAAATTTGTTCCCCCTTTATCATTGTATAATGATCCACCACTACCAAGAGCATAATTATTATAAATAGAACAACTTTCTAATGAAACATTATAATTATTATTATATATTGCTCCTCCATCACCACTACAAAAATTCTCGTGTAATGTTGTATAATTAATTAATCCTTTACTGTTTTGATTGTATATTGCTCCTCCATCACCAACACCATAATTTCTATCAAATGTATTGTTATCTATATTAAAGATCCCATTTTTTGTATATATTCCTCCACCATTACTTGTTGTTTTATTCGCATGGTTAAAAATCAATGTATTATTATTTAAGTTTA
>JAITOM010000315.1 GCA_031289975.1 Methanobrevibacter sp.
CATTAATTCACCTGTTAAATAGTTTATGCCATATTCTATATTTTTAATAGTTTAATAATACTAATTTCAATAATTCTAATATCAATAATTCTAATATCAATAATTCTAATATCAATAATTCTAATTTAAATAATTCTAATTTAGATAATTTTAATAATTCTAATTTCTATAATTTTAATAATTCTAATTTCGATAATTTTAATAATTCTAATTTCGATAATTTTAATAATTCTAATTTCAATAATTTTAATAATTCTAATTTCAATAATTCTAATTTCAATAATTCTAATTTCAATAATTCTAATTTCAATAATTTTAATAATTCTAATTTCAATAATTTTAATAATTCTAATTTTAATAATTCTAATTTTAATAAATTAAAATTTAATGATTAACTGATTTAATATCATCATTTTAATCATTTGGGAATTTATTTGCTTTAAGTTCAGTTTTAACTGTATTCCAAACAGTGGTGGATACTGCAGCATCCACTTCTTTTGCGAATTCTAAAAATCCTTTAAATCCTGCGAATGCAGATATTCTGTCATGATTAAAATCACAGAATCCTATTTTAAGTTTCAATGCAATATATTTTTCTTTTGCTCCAGAAATAAGTAGATTTGGTTTATATTTTTTTAAAAGTTTCATTAATTCAGTTGAGTTAGCATCATCAACAACAACGGTACCGACTTTCACAACTTCCATAATCCTTTCATAATCTTCTTTCATACCATTTTTAGTTCCAGATAATACAACTTCCATACCTAACTCTTCAAATGCTCGAACTAAAGACCAGGATTTATTACCTCCAGCATATAAAGCAACGGTTTTATTGTTCAAACGTTGCCTATATTCTTTTAATTCTTCATCAAGATTTTTCGTCATGGATTCTATTAAGATTTCAGCTCTCATTTTCATTTCATCATCATCAAAGAATTCAACAATTTCTGTTATTGAATTTATTGTGCTTGAAATTCCAAAGAAGTTAACTTTTAAAGAAGGAGTGCCATATTTCTTTTCCATTTTTTTAGCTAAGTAATTAGATGACTTTTGGCATTGAACAATATTTAATTTCCCGTGGTGAGCTTTAGCTATATCTTCAATTGTAGAATCACCTGTAATTGCCGTTATAATGTTTAATCCTAAGTACTCTAAAAGTGGTCTAATACCCCATAAATCACCTGCAACATTAAACTCTCCAATGATGTTAATATCATATTTACTTGGATTTTCATGAACGGATGTTCCTATAACATAATCTAATAGTGCATCACATCCAATCCAATGCCCTTTAGTTTTGTTATGATTTTGAAAGCCTTCAGATTCTACTGGTATCACTCTACAACCAGTTATTTTCTCTGCTTGTTTACACACACTTTTTATATCATCACCAATCACACCTGATACACATGTAGCATAAACAAAAATAGCTCCTGGATCATGTAATTTATAGAGGTCGATTAATGAATCAAATAATTTTCTCTCCCCTCCAAAAATAATATCTTTTTCAGTTAAATCAGATGAACATCCTTGTTTATACAGCATAGATCCTGATGATTTACTTCCTCTTATATCCCATGTACATGAAGCACAACCAATAGGACCATGTACAAGATGTAATGCATCTGTTATTGGCATGAGAACAATCCTTGCACCACCAAAAACACATGTTCTTTGTGTCACTGTTCCAGGTATTCCTGGAGTATCACACTGTGGAAGGGATAAATTTCCTTCTTTAACACACATATGACTTTCACGAGATTTAAAAGTGTCTATAATTGGAATTTGTTCTATAATTGGTTTTTGTTCAATCACATTGTTCTTTTCTATACTTTCTTCTTTCATATTATCTCACTCATTATTAATTCTTTTATTATTAATTCTTTTATTATTAATTCTTAGTTCCCATTAAATCATTTGTTTAAAACATATTAAATTAAATTAAATTAAATTAAAATGAATTAATAGTTCTATTAAATTAATTAATTAGATTAAATTCATCAATCAATAAATTTATTTATTTTAAATTAAAATGTAAACTAATAAATTTAATTATATAAAATAAAATTGATTTTAACACTTGATTTTATTAAATAAATTAATTAAAAGTCAATATTATTAAATAAATAATTTTTAATAAAATGCCATATATAGGATTCCGACCCCATTATATTTTATATTGTAATAATTTAGCATATAAAGGTTCCCATTTTAAGAGGATGTAAATTTTTATGGAGGTTTATATGTATAGGTTTGTTTCTAACTCTTTTTTAATATACTCTCTTGTTTTCTCCATTTTAGAATTATCCACAGGATTTTTCTCATATTCGAAGCCAAATATTCTAACATTCCATCAACAGTTTTATATTTATTTTTAATCTCTTTTGGATTTGTCATACTGTATCCTTGCTCTACTTGGTTCTAAATTATTGGTATTAAATTAAACTTAGCATGTTGAGTTAATCTTTCAAATTTTGGAATGATTTTTTTAATTATTTTTGTAAAATTGGATTTAAAGCATGGAAATCATTTAATAATGATTCAAATCTGAATAAATCATCATGGTAATCATGCAATCTTAATATTTCATTTATTCGTGTTAAATCGTTCACTATTGATATATACATATATTATATGAGTTCATACACCTTATTTTTCTTTAAATAACCCATAACATCAATTCTCATTTCATCTATAATGAATTTAAGTTTCATGCTACATTTATTAAGAGTCAGTGCCATGACTATTTAGGCTTATTTTATCCATATTTTATCTTTATATCTATTTATTATTTTTAAAAATAAAAAGATGAAAATTATTATTTAAAAAATTAGTTTAATATTAATTGAAGCTTTTAAAAATAAAATATTTAAAAATAAAATATTTAAAAATAAAATATTTAAAAATAAATGATTAATTACAAACTTTCTTTTTATTCCACTATCAGTAGTTCGTAAAGTGTTTTTGTATTTTTGTTTTTTAGTGTTTTTTGTTTTTGTATTTTGGGTTTTATTCTTTTTTTATCAATTGTTTTTTTATGTTGTGTTTGTATTTGCTTTGTATTTGTATAGTTT
>JAITOM010000346.1 GCA_031289975.1 Methanobrevibacter sp.
CTCTAAAACTACTTCTACTACATATACATATCTCTCCCTTCCGGGGGTCCGGGGGGGGGGGGGGGGGCCCCCCCCGGATAAATAGAGCATGCAAATTTTTTGATATCCTCAATAAATAGAAACATTTATATACTATTAAGCTCACAAGTAAATATTAGAGTTTCTAATTCATGATTTTTGTAAATTTTCCAAAAGTCATGGAAGTTTATATAAACTCCTCTAATATTTTATTTTTAGACCTGGATATGTCTTTAAACTGTTTATTATTATAAAGGAGGAATTTAAATGGATTTAAAGAAAATAGCAATATTAATGCTATTAATATTAAGTATATGTAGTGTTAGTAATGCTGTATATATAGGTGAAAATCCTATTGTTGTTAAAAATCAATATTCAAGTTATACTGGTGTAGCTGTTAAAAATCTTGCAGACGGTTCAGTTTCAGATACTACTATTTTAGGTTCTGGTCAAAATGTAACTTATACTATTAATGATACATATCAAGATATTATTTACAGTATAAATGGTATTGGATTTTCCTCTGTTAGTGGTTATAATACTAATGGAGTATTATATAGAATTGATAGTCGTGAATTACTAATAACTGTTCCAAGTGGAATAACTTTTAATGGTAACCCTCGTTTTGATGAATGGATACCTGCTAAACATCAACCATTAGGAGCTTAAATATGAAATATTCTAAATACTTAATATTGTTATTAATATTAAGTAGTAGTATTAGTGTTGTTGGAGCTATTAATATAGCTCCAGAATCTAATAGCTATCATGTAAATATGAATGTGTATATTACACCTGATGGTTTTTTAGATGATTTAAATGCTAATTATATTAGTATTCCTACTGATAATGGTTATTGGTATACTAATTTAGTTATAACTGATAATTATAATTTTACAATAAGTAATAGTAATAATTTTAGTTTTACAGATACTTTATTCCATAAAACATTAAGATCTTGTTATAATCCACATGATTGGAACATGTCCATATATCAATTTAATATTTATGATTATCAGGAAATTGATAAAGAAACTTTCATGAAATTAAATGCAAGTTTACCTAATGATCTTAAAGTAAATGGTTTAAATCATAAAATAAATTCATCAGATATTGATAAAGATTATTATGAAAATACATTAATAAATCAAAAAAGGTATAATATAAATTATAATATTATAATTTAGCTTATGCACATGACTTATGACAATTTTTAAAAATGGTTTGTAGAAACTTTGCTATATGTTAGGTGCATGAGCCATAATTTAATATCAATGCTGTCAACTTAAGAAAATTATTTTTTAAAATTGGATTGAAATTAAAAATTGGGATTGTTTAAACAAGATTTTAGATAGAAATTTTAATCAAAAATTCTTAAGTTGACAGCATTGGGTGTTAAACTATATTAAATCTCAAAAGGACATAATAAATTTTCTAAATCATAATTTTTGTAAATTTTTCCAAAATTATGGAAGTTTATAGAAACTCTCTTTAATTTTTAACTAAAACTCAATTTTGAAATCATATGATGGTCTCAATTTCCTGATTTTTTTTAAAAAAAAAAGATGATAAAAGGTGATAGAAGTGATGAGTAAATATCCCATATTTAAAGAGGAATTTTTAAAAATAAAAGACAAATATTTATTACATTTAGGAAAATTAGAATCTTTATTTATTATAAAGAATGGTGATATTCCAATTTTAGATATTAATCATGATTTAGCATACTTTTTTTCTCTTTGCAATGGTCAAAACAGTATTGATGATCTAGCTAATTTGTTAAATATAGAATATGGTAGTGTGACTAAAGATGATGTGAAAGGATTAATTAATCAATATGATGATTATTTAGAACTCATTGATAAGGAAGTTAATGTATCTAATATCACTGGTTCTTTTGATATTCAATCACCAAGCACAATATCTTTATTTTTAACCGATAAATGTAATTTCAAATGCCAACATTGCTATAGTGAAAGTGGTACTCATAATCATACTTTCATTAATACTGAAATTATTGATATAGTAAGTGAGTTAAGTGAATTAGGTATGCGTAATGTTGAAATAAATGGTGGAGAGCCTTTTTTACATCCATCATTTAATAAAATCATGGGGACTGTTTGCAGAGTTTCTGATCATGTGAAAATTTTAACTAATGGATCTGTTATTAGTGATGAACATATAGAATTGTTAAGTAAGTTTCGTGATAAGATTGAATTCCAAGTTAGTTTACATGGGACATCTAATTTTGTTAATTCGTTTGTAAATGTTGATAATGGTTTTAATTATATTATTTCTGGAATTAAAAAATTAGTTGATAATGACTTTACTGTTGATATTTCAATGTGTGTTTCAAAAGATAATGTCAATGAAATTGTAGATACTGCAAAAGTTGCTCATTCTTTAGGCTGTAAGTCTTTTAATTTATCATCAACAATGGAATTAGGGCGTGCAACATCTAATTATTTAGATTTTAAAACAGATGAAATTCAAAAATCTTTAAATATTATAAATACTTTATTTCCATGTTTTTTGGGTGAAGATAAAATATATATGATTAATGGAGAAGAAATTAATCATTGTGGAGCATTTGTTAATAAAATGGCTATTTTTGCTAATGGTAATATCAGTATATGTGGTTTAGATATAGGTTTGTTTAATCATCCTAATGTTTTTATAGATGGTTTGGATAAATGTTTGGATTATATGTTAAATTTTGGTTTAGATAAAATTGAATTTCCATCTGAAGATCTTTGTGGAAATTGTGAACATTTTTATTTTTGTAATAGTTGTTATATTCGTGGATTAATAAAATATAAAGATATAGGCAAGTGTAATTGGGGTTCAACCTGGATAAGTTGTAAAAATGTCTAATAAGTTTTAGGAGGCGAATATGGATGTTTAAACCATCAGGTAATATTGTTGTTAAAAGTTCTTCAGCATCAATATTAAACAAATATCATGCTGGATGGACATATTGTAAATGTTATTAAAAATTAAAAATTTTTAAGATTGTAGTAGTTTAAAAAGAGGTGTAATAATGTTTAAACCATTGAGTACTAAAGTTACTCAAATTTCAATTATAGTTCCTTTCAGCTTTCATTGTAGTGCTGTTTATTGTAAATGCGGTGGAACTTAATTTAGAACTCAATCTAAAATATTAAAATTTTATTTTTTTTATTTTTTTAAGAGGTGATGAATTTTGTTTAATTATTTGAAAAAACATAAATTATCTTTAATTATTGTAATACTTACAAGTGTTTTTTCTTTTTCCTTTGAATTTACTAATCCTTTGTTTTTCAAAATTATTATTGATAATATTTTTATCAATAAGGAGTTATATTACCTAAATTTAGTTATAGCTGGAATTATTCTATTTTTCTTTGTTTCAGCAATTTCAACTTATTTTAATATTTATTTTCTAAATAAACTAGAATATAGTTTGTATAAAGACATTTCTGAAGAGTTGTATGATAAGGTTTTAAATTCTCCTATAAATCATGAAACTAATAATGTTGGAGATTTGATGGCAAGAATCACAGGTAATGTTCAGATAATGAGTGGAATAATCTCACAAATATTTGAAATGTTCATGTCTTTATTGATGATTTTTTTTCCTTTAATAATAATGTGTTATATAAACTCTTATTTAACACTCATAATAGTTTCACCATGTATATTATTTTTAATTTTAAATTATTTTTTAGGTAAAAAAGTAGAATTTTATCAATCAAAAGTTTTAGCAATCAATGGTTCGTTATATTCTTTTTTAAAGGACTCTTTATCTGTTTTTTTAATGTTAAAAGTTTTTAATTTAAATAATTGGTCACAAAAGAAATTTGTAGATAAGAATAGTGGATATTACGATATTGGAGTAAAGACTGGAAAATTTATAGCATTAGATAATTCTTTAAATTTTTTATTTGTTTCAATTTTTACAATATTATTCATTATCATTGGTGGGTATATGGTAATAGAAGATTCTATTACTCTTGGAACATTTGTCACATTTTTAACATATATTAATATGTTTTTTTCACCAATTAGTCGTTTATCTACATTATGGATGCATTATAAATCATCACTTCCAGCTATTGATAGGATAAATGAAATAAAAGAAATTAAAGTTGAAAATTCAGGTGATCAGAAATTAAATATTACTAATGGAGAAATAAGTTTTAATAAGGTTGATTTTGCTTATGAAAATAATAAAATATTAAATAATTTTAATGCTAAATTCAATGAAGGTTTAAATTATATTGTTGGGGAAAACGGAGCAGGTAAATCCACAATCATACTGTTAATATGTGGATTGTACAAGGTAAATAAAGGAATAATAACAATAGATGATCAGAATATAAATCAAATAGAATCTACAAACTTACTTAGCCATGTTTCCACTGTTTTTTCATATCCTTATCTTTTTAAAGGTTCGATTTATGAGAATATACTTGTGGGTAATTTGAAGGCTAATAAAGAAGATGTTAAGGAGGTTTGTAGGTTAGTTGAGTTGGATGGTTTTATAAATAGTAAAGAAGAGGGTTATGATTATGATGTTGGTGAGGCAGGACAGTTTTTATCAAGTGGTGAAGGACAAAAGGTTGCTTTAGCAAGGGCACTTATAAGAAATAGTCCAATCTTATTATTAGATGAGGCTACTAAGTCTATTGATGAAGAAACAAGGAATATAATTAATAATATACTTAATAAACTTAAAAATAAGACTATAATTGTAATTACTCATAACTTAGAAGAAATAATACCAAATAGTAATGTTATAAAAATTTAATAAAACATGTCTTAAAGAAATTAATGATTATGTTATTTGTGATAAGGGCAGTGTAAAATTAGGATGGATTTTCACAATTGAAAAATTAAAATCCTATGATAAAAGCTTAATGACATGTATATGGCCTAAATGTTTTCTGCTAAAACCTCAAATTCCAGATTTTGAATTTCCATCCTCTTTTTACAGTGCCAAAATGATGGTATAATATAACAAGGAGAAGAATATAAAAAATATAGTGGAAAAAATTTAAAAGGGTAAAAATGATAATGAAAACTTCAATTGAAAATTAAAACACTTTTAAGGCTGAAAAAAATTAAAAATTAAAAAGATATAAAATATGAAAAAAGAATGAATAATAAGTAATAGAATTATGTCCTGCTCCCTATAATTTATAATAATAATGATTTTGGTAAACTTCTTAACAAATGACTTTTTTAAAAATAAATATTATTAAAAGATATTGATTTAAAATCATTTATATTAATTAAAATATAATTTATTATTATAAAATTTAAAATTATAGATTTTTATAACTGAATATTTAAAATTAAATAATAAAAAAGTTATCATTTTAAAATTTAAGAACTTTACAATAATGATTATAATTTAAAAATTTAATGAAATCTGAAATTTTGAATTGTTGAACAAATTGAAAAGAAAAGAATATTATTTAAAATATTTAAAAATAAAATTATAGTCATTTTGGAAAAGTTCTTAAATTTTGGATGAAAAATTTTTTTTATTAAATTATTTAATTTTTAATATTACTTTATAAAAATCAATAATTGTAAATTTTAAATAATTTAAATATATTTTGAATAATATAAATGATTTTAAATTAATATTTTTTAATAATATTTATTTTTAAAAAAGTTTATTTATTAAGAACTTTATCAAAACCACTATACTATTAAAAAAATATTTAATATTAATGTGATAATATGAAAAAATCAAGATTAAGCTTATTTAAAAGTACATCAATGCTAATATCAATATTAGGAATTTTTATGATTGTTACAACAATTGGGGTCGTT
>JAITOM010000063.1 GCA_031289975.1 Methanobrevibacter sp.
AATGTTTTTAAGTAATAAATTTTTAAAAATGAAGAATAATTATTAAATTTTTAATTAAAAAAATTATAATTCTTATTTTTAAAAATAATAAAATAAAAATTGTTATTTAAGAAATTAATTTAATATTAATTTGAAATTTTTAAAATTAAGATATTCAAAATAAATGATTAATTACAAACATTTTTTATATCACTATAATAATTTTTAAATGAATGTTATAAAAGTTTGCGAAATAATATATAGTAAATTAATACTGAAATGTATATGTATATGTATATATGTATATGGTGGAGTTAACAATATGAAAAGATGATATTATGATCACGGAAATAAAAGCAAAAGGTCATAAAAATATAAGTTCAAAGCATAAAACCACATTTGAGATAACGAAACATGAAAAATTAACACCTGAAGGAGATTGTATAATTGGAGTTTCAAGTGATAAAAACATGAGTGATTTTTCTAAAGAGCTTAAAAAGAAAATAGCTAATGACAATAGTTTAATTAAGGTTGAAATTTCTACGAAAAATGCTTATGATGAAATAATTGGATATGGGGATCATAAGCTGAGTTTAACTCATCCAACAGATATTGTTTGTAGAAAAAGTTCTTATGTTTGTTCACGAACCTTAATGATTAAATCAAATAAGGCATCTATTGACTTAAATAGACGATTAATAGAAGATTTAAAAAATGGAGAGGAATTAACATTTAAAATTATTGTAGAGTAGTATTAAAATTTTAGTTGGTATAAATCATTTCTTTTATTTTTCATAATTGGTAACTCTTCTCTTACAATAGCTATTTCATCTAAATCAATTTCAGCTATTAACAATTCTTCTTTATTGTCTGCTTCAATTAGAATCTCTCCAAGAGGATTAGAAATTAAAGAATGTCCATAGGCATGATAAGATTGATTTTTATTTAATGATTGTGAAACACCTACTGTAAAAACTTGATTGTCTACTGCTCTTGCTTGTAGTAAAAGTTTCCAATGCAATGGTCCTGTTGTTAAGTTAAATGCTCCTGGAAATATTAATATTTTTGCTCCTTTTAAAGCCATAATAGTGGATAGTTCTGAAAATCTAATATCAAAACAAATAGCTATTCCAATTTTCCCTAATTTACTATCTATAATAGTGATTTCATTACCTTGATTTAGAGTATCAGATTCTTTAAAATAGATTTTATCTTTAATATCTATATCAAATAAATGTAATTTTCTATGAAATCCTAATAATTCCCCATTGTTATCAAAAAAGAAACTGGTATTGTAAATTTTCTTATTTGAAATTTCAGGGATTGAACCTGCTAAAATATGAATATTTAAATCTTTAGCTATTTTGGATATTGATTTTAATGTTGGACTATTATCCTGGTTTTCACAATATTCAATGAACTTTTCATTTTCATATGGGCAGATAAACATTTCAGGTAAGATAGCAATATCTACATTATTATTTTTAGATTCTCTTATCATCTTTTCTGCTTTTTTAAGGTTTTGTTGCTTATTATCAACAACTTCCATCTGACACATTGCTATTTTTAATTTATCCATTTACTAAACAACACTTTTATTTTTTTTAAATTAAAGTTCCTTTAAAACATCATGAATAATATTTGCTGTTTTTTCTAAATCATCATGATTATGAGCATTAGAAATAAAACAACATTCAAATTGACTTGGAGGGATAAAAATTCCATTTTTTAATAGTGTTTTAAAGTATTTATTAAACTTTTTAATATCTGATTTTTTAACATCATCATAATTTAATATATCTCCATTCCTAAAATATATTTGAAACATAGATGCAAGACCAGAGAGATTTAAATTTAAAGATAAATCTTCAATTGAATCATGTATTTGACTTCTTAAATATTCTCCTTTTTTATTTAATGAAACATAAAATGATTTATTTAATTCATTTAATGTAGTGATCCCCCCAGTAATAGATACGGGGTTTCCATTAAATGTTCCTGCTTGATAAACACCACCTGATGGAGAAATCATCCCCATGATTTCTTTTCTACCTCCAAAGGCACCTATTGGAAATCCTCCCCCAAGAATTTTTCCAAAGGTTACTAAATCAGGAATCACATTAAAATATTCTTGAGCAGAACCATAAGATAATCTAAAACCTGTGATAACCTCATCAAAAATTAGTAAAATATTATTTTCCTTAGTGATATCTCTTAAAAGTTTTAAAAATCCATTTTTTGGCTGAAGACAACCAATGTTTCCCATAACTGGTTCAACAATGATGGTAGCTATTTCATCTTTGTGTTTATCAACAAGTTGAATAAGTGCTTCTTCATCATTAAATGGAAGAGAAAGAGTGTTTTTACTTGTATCCTCTGGAATTCCTAAGGAATCTGGTTTAATAGCTCCACCAGAACCAGGTTTTATAAGAACATAATCATGACATCCATGGTATCCACCCTCAAATTTAACAATTTTATTTTTATTGGTGAATCCTCTTGCTAATCTAATAGCACTCATAGTAGCTTCAGTTCCAGAATTAACAAATCTAAGCATTTCAACACAAGGAACTCTTTCAACAACCATTTTAGCTAATTCTATTTCTTTTTCAGTTGGTGTTCCATAAATAGTTCCAATAGCTATTTGCTCACCAACAGCTTTAACAATAGCTTCATGAGAATGACCTAATATTGCTGGCCCATAACCAAGACAATAATCAATATAACTATTTCCATCCACATCAAATATTTTTGATCCAATTCCTTTTGACACGAAAAAAGGATACGGTTTAAATGCTCTAATTGGAGAATCAACACCTCCAGGCAAATATTTTTTAGCTTCATTAAATAAATCTTCTGAATTCAAATAAAACACCCTTACTTTTTAATACTAAAAATTATTTTTCAAGTTTTTTAAGTTCAGATAAAAAATCATTGATTTCTATTTTAATGGTTTTTGAAATATTCTTGACTTTGTTTGATGAATTAATACAATCCTTTAATATTTTACTTTCTTTACTTGATTTTTTATAATTTGATTGCATTGCTTCAACTAAATTTAAAATTGATCCAATAACTATATCTAAATCATCACAAGTTTCAATATAATTAATTGATGGAGTTTTTATCATATCAAAATCAATCTCCCTAATTTTAGATGCATCCTTAAGATCATCAATTGCATGTTTTTTAAATGGTTCATTTCTCTTCTTATCTTCAGAATAATTTTTTATTATCTCTTTAAAGTCTTTAGAGAGTGTTTTCATAGTGGTTACAAACTCTTCTTTTTCATCATCACTGTAAGCTTCAGCACTATCAAAATGTTCTTTTATCTCATCATCATCCAAGTTTTCATAATCATTTTTAAGGCTTTTAGGTAGAGTTGATATCATAAATTCATCAAATTTTTCAAGTGAAGTAAAAATGTCGGTGAAAAATCGCTCTACTTCATCATAATAACCAAAATATTCTTGATTAAGTTTTTCAAAAAAAGTTAAAAGTTCGGTATAAATCATGTTTATGTTACCTAATACTCTGCCAATTTCTTTTTCCAATCCTTTAGAGATTTTATCTTCATCATTTAAAAATGCATTGTATTCATCCATTAAATCTTCTATGTCATCCAAAGTTTCTTTTATAATTGGAATTGTTTTTGTTTCAATTTCTTCATTAGAACCTCTTTCTAAAAGTATTCTTTCATCAAAAGCATTTTTCAAATCTAAGAATTTTTCCCTATTCATATCATACTTATCAGATACTTTTTTTAAATATTTCTCAAATTTGTTAAAGTCATCTCCATCAAGATATATCTCCTCAAGATCCTCAATATAATCATAATCGTATGCTAAATAAGTGTTATTATCTTCATCATCTAAATCATAATCATCTAAATCGTCATCATCCACTTGATCATCTGAAGCATTGAAAGACATGCCATTTTTTAGCAAGAAAGAATTAGTAAGATCATCCAAATTTTCATCTATGAAATCTAAATCATTTAATATTGTTGATTCAATATTTGTAATGAGTTTATCCAAATATTTAAAGTTTGCAGATGATGGATTCTTTAAATCTTCTAAAATATAATAATATAACAATTTAACATAATGTATATCCTTCAAAGCTTTACTTGCCACAAACATTGTTTTCATTTCATCTTCATCATTTAAGCCATCCAGCAAATCTTCATATTTTTTAATATTTTGTACATGTTTCTTAGAGGCTATTTCTAAATCCTTATTAAAATTCATGAGAATTTTATCTATTGATTTAAAATCTGATTTATCATTTTCTTTATTGTAAATATGTTTTTCAAGTTCTCCTTCTTTAAAATTTTTTTTATATGCTGTTATAAGTTGATTTAAGTAATCAATAAAATTATTTATAGGCAACTTATTAAAGTCTTTTTTTATTAGGTCAAATTCACTATAAATTATATGTTTCTTATCTTTTAGTGTTATATCTTCTTCATTTTTGTTAAAATAGTCTTTAAGAAAGTTTATTTCAATATTCTCTTCATTTGTCTCATTATTATCTTTCATTGTCTCAATATCCTCTAATTGATTAATACTAAAATTTTCAAATCATGATATTTTGATAAATATCTATAATTTTAAAGTTTTTAAATTAAAAGTTTTTAAATTAAATAAAAATCATTTTATATTAAATTTTTATAATTAAATAATATTTATAATTAAATAATAATAATATATGAATTAATAATATATGAATTAATAATATATGAATTAATAATATATGAATTAATAATATATGAATTAATAATATATGAATTAATAATATATGAATTAATAATATATGA
>JAITOM010000043.1 GCA_031289975.1 Methanobrevibacter sp.
TTATTGGTTTAGATTTGTGGTTTTAATTGGATTTTTATATATGCTTAAAAGATTTTTTTCATCTTAAAACAATTTTTAAAGATGTGATATCAGAAAATAAGTATTATAAAATACTTATGGACTATACCCTTAACTTTTTACTCAAATGTAAAGTATAAGTAAAAATCTTTTTTTAGTACTGTATTAATCTTATAAAGTTCTTAAAATGCTTTAAAAATGAAGTATTATAAACATTGAATAAAGTATTATAGATTCATCAGTTTGATTTTTCACAACTCCAAATTTTCTTATTTTAACAGCAGTGGGAAAAAATAGGTTAATAGAAATTCTCTATTAGTTGGTTGGAAATTAAAAAAATTTTCAAAAAAGTGTATGTATAAATGGTTTAACATATCTTATAAATAGTTCTATGATTAGGCTCTGTAAAAGGATTATGGTGTGATTTATTTGGTTTTTAGTGAAAAAACAGTTGGAGAGTTCTTTGAAGAGCAGGTAAAAAAGCAATCAGATAGAGAATTTATGGTCTATCCTGATAGAAATCTAAGATTTAGCTATACGGAATTTAATGAAAGAGTTAATAGATTGGCAAAAGGTCTTCTTTCTATTGGAATATCTAAAAGGGATCATGTAGGAATTTGGGCTCGTAATGTTCCTGATTGGTTGACTTTCATGTTTGCAACAGCAAAAATTGGAGCCGTTCTTGTGACTGTTAACACAGCATATAAAAGTCATGAAGTAGATTATATACTAAAACAATCGGATATGAAAGCAATAGCTATTGTGAATGGTTTTAGAGATACAAATTATATTAAAACTTTATATGAATTAGTTCCACAATTGAAAACAGGTTCAAGAGAAAATTTAGATAGTGATGTTTATCCTTTCTTAGAAAAAGTTATTTACATTGGTCAAGAAAAGCATAGAGGAATGTATAATACTAATGAATTAATGTTACTTGGTAAACATCAAAATGATGATGAATTAAATAGAGTAAAGTCATCTCTTAATAACAATGATGTTATTAATATGCAATATACTTCAGGAACAACAGGATTTCCAAAGGGAGTTATGTTAACTCATAGAAATATCTTAAACAATGGTTTTAGCATAGGAGAACGAATGAAATTTAGTGAAATAGATAGATTATGTATTCCAGTCCCTCTTTTTCATTGTTTTGGTATTGTTCTTGGTGTTTTATCTGTTTTAACTCATGGAGGAACTATTGTCATGCTTGAGATATTTGATCCTTTACTTGCTCTTTCAGCTATTCAAAAAGAGAAATGTACAGCTATTCATGGAGTTCCAACAATGTTTATTGCAGAACTTAATCATCCTATGTTTGATACATTTGATTTATCTTCACTTAGAACTGGAATAATGGCTGGTTCTACATGTCCAATTGAAACAATGAAAGAGGTCATGGATAAAATGAACATGACTGAAATTACAAGTGTTTATGGTCTTACTGAATCATCTCCTGGAATGACTCAAACAAGTGCTGATGATAGTCTTGAGAGAAAAACAAATACTGTTGGTAGAAAATATGAAGATATTGAAGTTAGAATTGTTGATCCTGAAACCAATGAACCATTAGAACCTAAAAAAATAGGGGAAATATGTTGTCGTGGCTATAATGTTATGAAAGGATATTATAAAAATGCTGATAAAACTAAGGATGTTATTGATGATGAAGGTTGGTTGCATAGTGGGGATTTAGCTACTGTTGATGAAGATGGATACTATACAATAATTGGTCGCATTAAAGATATGATTATTCGTGGTGGAGAAAATATTCATACTCGTGAAATTGAAGAATTTCTTTTTACAATTGATGGTATTCGTGATGTTCAAGTTGCAGGAATAGCTGATCCTAAATATGGTGAAATTGTAGGTGCTTTTATTATTAAAGAAGATGATATAGATCTAAGAGAGGAGGATATTCGTGATTATGCTATTGATAAGATAGCAAGATATAAAGTTCCTAAACATGTTTTTTTCTTGGATGAATTCCCTTTAACAACAAGTGGAAAGATTAAAAAACATGAACTTAGTGAATTAGGTTACAAATTAGTTCAAAAAAGATTAAAAGAAGATGAATTAAATAATTAACAATTTTTATTTTAATGTAGTCTTTGAAATAATTTTTTTAATTGGTATTTGATACAGATGTTTAGTTAATAATGTTGGATAGGTCAAAAATCCCATGGCAATTGAGAGTGCAAATTTCAACACCACCCATAGAAAATATTAAATATTAAAAACTCTTTCTTATAGTCATTATGGAAAAGTTCTTAAATTTTAAAATGATAATTTTTTTATTAAATTATTTAATTTTAAATATCACTTTATAAAAATCTATAATTTTAAATTTTAAATAATATAAATATATTTTGATTAATATAAATAATTTAAATTAATATTTTTTAATAATATTTATTTTTAAAAAAATTATAGTATTTCTCTTAACTTTATTACCATAATATATTATCATTAAATTTTTAAAAAAGTTTAATATCTCTTTAAATTAAAATTTGAATGATTTAAAGAATAATTTTTAATAAAAATTTTTAAATAAATGTTACAAAAGTTTGGAGAAATACTATATTTATTAAGAACTTTATCAAAACTACTATAGTTATCAATTATTTCTACTATTTTTTTTAAACTCTTTAAAATGATTATCATGAGTAATATCTCTTTATTTGATGAAACAAAAAATATTCTAAAAGAAAATAATCTATCTTTAAAAAGAAGTTTAGGTCAAAATTACCTAATAGATGATTTTAAAAGAGAAAAAATCCTTAATTTTGCTCAATTAAATAAAAATGATGAAGTTCTTGAAATAGGTTCGGGAATAGGAACTTTAAGTTTAAAAATAGCTGAAAAAGTTAAAAAATTAATAGCCATTGAACAAGACACGAAAATATTTAATATTCTTAGTAAAAGGGTTAATGAGATAGGATTTAATAATATAGAACTTATTAATAAGGATGCTTTAAAGGTTGATTTTCCAAAGTTCAATAAAACAGTATCAAATCTACCTTATCAAATTTCATCACCAATTACATTTAAACTACTAAAATATGATTTTTACTTAGCTATCTTAACTTATCAAAAGGAATTTGCAATGCGAATGATTGGAAAAGTAAATACTAAAAATTATTCAAGATTAACAGCGATGTTACACTTTAAAGTAAATATAGAATTTTTAGATGATCTATCTCCAAATTCATTTTTTCCACAACCAAAAATCCAATCATCAGTAATTAAGTTAAATCCATTGTTTCATGAAGAATTTAAAAGATATGAAAAAGAGTATAGTCAAATCTCAAAGGCAATTTTCCAGCATAAGAATAAGAAAGTCATGAATTCATTAATAGACTCAAGAATAATACTTGGTCACAGTAATAAAAAAGAAGTTCATAGGTTTTTAGATGAAATATCCAGTGATAATGAAGTTAATAATCTTTTAAATCAAAGAGTGATTAAAACAACTCCAAATGATATTCTTATTCTTTCTAAACAGTTAAAATCCTTTTTAAAATAATTTTTCAAAATATTATTTAGAGGTAAATTTCAAGTGTAAATATTATTTTTTTAGAAATTGGGCAACAATTATTTTTTCATGCTATAACTTGATATAAAAGTCATGTCCCATATATGTAGTCATGTATAAACATAGAAAAAAGAATACTTTTTTCATTAATTTTGGAATTGTTGCCCAGTTTCTTTAAAAATATTATATTATGATCTGGGAAATAAAGTTGTTAAGTGATAAAATTTTTAAATATATTTTGATAAAGTTCTTAATAAATAAACTTTTTTAAAAATAAATATTATTAAAAAATAGCAAAAATTAGAAATATTTTGACTTATAAAATCATAGATTTTATAAATATTAATATGTCTGAAAATCATAAATTAAACTTATAAAATTAAATTATTATCAAATTGAGATGATTGATATTTTATCATTTTTTTAGTCAGGAGCCAAGATCTTTACACTCTCTGTTTTATTGCAAACATTTTATATTTTAATTGATAAATTCAAACAATTGTATTGGGAAATCGTTGAAGGTTGAGAAGTATATTGTAAAAAAATTAGGCGTTGAATTTTAATATGGTTAGTTTTAAAAACATTTATTTTTAAAGAATATGTAATGGGGGGGATTTAAATTATGGGAGAAGAGATTATGGATAGATTATCTTTAGGGGTTAGTGAATTTAGTGATTTAATAGAACAAGATAAAATTTATG
>JAITOM010000086.1 GCA_031289975.1 Methanobrevibacter sp.
ATTTTTATTTATTTATTTTTAAAAATAATAATTATAATTTTTTTAATTAAAAATTTGACATTTATGATGTAATTTAAAAAATTTCATTACTTACAAACATTATTTCATACACTATATAAAAATTTTGAATAATAATTAGATTAACTTGGTTCTAAACTATGATACAATAAATTTTAATTATAAAAATTTTGAATAATAATTAGATTAATATTATTGAAAAAATTGCAGAAATAATATAGGTATAAAAAATATATTTAAAAGGTCGTGGTGGAAAAATGGTTAACTATTCCGAATCTGGAGTTGATATAGATCTTGAAGAGGTCACGGTTCACAAAATAGCTTCTAAATTAGAATCAACACTAAAAAATAGAGATGTGGTCACGAAAAGTGGACATTTCGCATCTTTAATAAGATTAGGTGATAAAGGAATAGCTATGAGTACTGATGGTGTTGGTAGTAAAGTTTTAATAGCTGAATTAATGAATAAATATGATACAGTTGGAATTGATTGTGTTGCAATGGTTGTAAATGATTTGCTCTGTGTGGGTGCTGAACCAATTGCATTAGTTGATTACTTAGCTGTTGAAAAGATGGATCCAGAAGTTGCTTCTCAAATAGCTGATGGTCTTGCAAAAGGAGCACATATTTCTAAAACAGCTATAATTGGTGGAGAAACAGCTTCATTACCTGATATTATTAATAATTTTGATTTGGCTGCTACTGGTATTGGTATTGTTGATCTTGATAAAATTATCACTGGAAAGGGAATTAAAGATGGGAACATATTAATAGGATTAAAAAGCAATGGAATTCATAGTAATGGCTTAAGTTTAGCAAGAAAAGTTTTACTTGAAAATTTTAAACTTGATTATATTATTCCTAAAACTGAAACTACCATTGGGGAAGAATTACTTAAGCCAACAGAAATATATGTAAAACCAATTGTCAACCTTTTAAAAACTGATTTTAATATCACTGGCATGGCTCATATTACTGGAGGAGGCTTCAATAATCTTAAACGACTTAATGATAATGTTGGTTTTGAAATAGATAATTTACCTCAATTTCAAGCTATTTTTAAATTAATCTATGAACAAAATGTTCCATTAAATGAAATGTATAAAGTTTTTAATATGGGAATTGGTTTTGTAGTGGTTGTAAGTGAAAATGATTATCAAAAGGTATTTAATTATCTTAAAAAATATTCAACTCCATATAAAATTGGAAAAGTAAATTCTAATAAATGTGAAGTGACTATAAAAACTTTTACTGATGAAATTATTAAATATTAAACTTGAATTTTTGTGATTGTAAATTTGGTGCTTTCATGGATAAAATTCCAGAGGATAATAGAGAAATTAGTAGTAATACTCAATGGGATAGTTATTTAACTTTTTTACTTTCAATGATAGGTGCAGCTATTGGTTTAGGCAATATATGGAGATATCCGTATGTTGTCTACACAAATGGTGGGGGATCTTTCATATTTGTTTACTTAATATCTATATTTCTTGTAGGCATTCCGTTCATGCTTTTAGAGTATAGTATCGGGGCTAAATTCAATAGATCTGTTCCTCAAATATTCAAATTAATTAAAGATAAATTAGAAATAGTTGGTTGGTTTGTTACTCTTATTCCATTTTTAGTATTGACATACTATGTTTGTGTGATTGGATGGGATTTAATATATTTTTTGCTTAGTTTTTTTAAAGGCTGGGGAACTGATGCTAATCAATTCTTTTCACAAACATTATTACAATCAACAGATTCAATTGCAGGATTAACATACATTGTTTTGCCATGCTTAGTTGCTGTTTTAATTGTTTGGTTTATAGTTTGGTTTATATCTCATAGAGATCTTAATGCTGGGATTGGAAAAATAAATAAAATTATGATACCCATGATATTTATAATTATGGGGATCATTGTTTTCTATTCACTTACACTAAAAGGGGCATCATTTGGATTAATTAATTTATTTACTCTAAACTTTAATGAAATTTATAATACACATATATGGGTTGCAGCAATAACACAAATACTTTTTTCGTTAAGTGTTGGAGAAGGTGTTTTAATTGCTTATGCAAGTTATCTGCCTAAAAAAACAAATCTTGTTAAAGCTTCATTTATTGTTACTTGTGCAAACTGTGGATTTGAACTATTTACAGCAATAGGAATATTTTCAATCTTAGGGTTCATGTCTACAACAACAGGAATTAACATTAATAATATTGTAACTCAAGGTACAGGATTAACATTTATTGTTTTTCCAAGTGTTTTAAATATTATGGGTCCAGTTGCTTATTTAATAGGTCCATTATTCTTTTTATGTATATTTTTTGCAGGAATAACCTCAACTATTTCCTATCTTGAACCAATAACAAATGGAATAGAGGAGAAATTTAATATAAAACGGAAAAGATCAACAACATACATGTGTATCGTTGGAGCATTGTTAACCATAATATTTACAACTGGTGCTGGCAATTATTTATTGGTAATAGCTGATAAAATTTTAAATGAGGTAGGACTCTTCTTAGTAACTATTTTAGAATCAATTATATTCTCATGGTTTCTTGGAGCTGATAAACTATTAAATACATTAAATGAAAGCTCAAAGCTAAAAATTGGTGGATGGTGGAAAGTACTTATAAAATATATATTACCAATATTATTAACTTTTATCTGGATTAATGAAGTAATAAATACATTTAATACATCATCAACTAAACTAATAATAAGTATTATTGTAACAATGATTCTTATATTGGTACCATTATTATTAACAGTAATCTCTTCAAAATCTAATCCATTCAAAATCACATAAAAAGGGAACTATCTTAAAGTATGAAACTTAAATTTTTGCAAAAACTGTTAGTTCTACTTTTTCTTAAAATTAATTTTTTTAAAATTAAAATTATTATTTTTAAAAAATAAATAAAATAAACTATTTGATTATAAATTAATAAAATATATTAGATGTTTTTAAAAAATTAGAATATTTTAATAAAAATTAAAAAATTTTTAAATTTCATTAATTTCATGATATTATAGTGATGTAAAAAATGTTTGTAATTAATCATTATTTTTAAATATCTTATTTTTATAAATTTTAAATTAATATTAAATTAATTTTTTAAATAATAATTTTTATTTATTTATTTTTAAAAATAATAATTATAATTTTTTTAATTAAAAATTTGACATTTATG
>JAITOM010000263.1 GCA_031289975.1 Methanobrevibacter sp.
AAAACTATTAGATAAAACTATTTGTTTGTATAAGGATTTTTTAAATATACAAATCCCAGAAAATATAAAAAATATTTTAGAACAAAATTTTGGTAAAAATATAGAGTTTAAGATACATGCTAAAATAGAAGAGACAGAGAATCAAAAAGATAAGGATGTTTTATCTTTAAAAACTTTGGAAACTATTATGGCTTACTTAAAGCCAGAAAAAAAGAAGGATTTTATTGAAAACTTTGCTAATCCCAAAAAAACATTTTTTGGCTGGCTCAAGGATGGAGTTGCTGATTTAAAAGATGCATTATTTTCCCTAGTAAAGGAAGGTTATTATAAAACTGTTGCTAGTGATATTGATCAATTATCAAGGGATACAGAGTTTAAAAAAGCAATTAAAAAACTTATTAGTAGTATTCCATTAATAGAAGAAGTAGATAATTTTAAAAATTATCAAAAACTTTTAAAAGAATTTGCAGCAATAGAAGAAAGTGAAATTGATGGTGTTGATATTGCTAAAATAAAAAAATTAGAGGAAGCAAGAGAAAAGGCTTTTAGCAAAACTGAAGAATTAAAAATAGAGACACATTTAAATGACAAAGGTAATCTACAATTAGATATTATCAAAAAAATTTCCAACTCAAATGAAGAAATTTACTAGAATTGTTGAGCCACTTACAAGATCTAAAGTGGATAACAAGTTAGATAAAATGCTTGAAGAGATTAGTATAAAATTAGATATTGAGTACAAGAAGTTAAAAAGTTTTTTTAAGGTTAGAGAAGAAAAAGAACAAGATGATGATTATACTATTTCTAGTATCAGAAATATTGAAGAAGTTATCACTGTTTTACCAAATCCTAAACCTAAAGTTACTAGCTTGATAAATACGAATAAACCATTTAAGCAATTATTATCAGAGACAAGTGTAGAAGAGTCAGATATTTTAGATGTTATTAAATCTTTAGAGGAAGGTTATGATAAAGTTAAATGGTTTTACGAATTGTGGGGAGATAAGGACGCTTTAGCAATTAACGAATGGGCGGTGTCCAAGAAAGGACAGCTAAGCGATTCTGAAGTTTATGAAGCATTAGCTATAATGGATAGAGCTAATGAGTTAGTGACGGGATGGCACAGACTTCGTGACACTCAGGTTTTATCTGTACTTACATTTTTACAACAAAAAGAGAAAGGTCAGTTATCTCAAATTCAAACAGGAGAAGGAAAAACTACTATTGTATCAATACTTGCGGCCATTAAGGCTTTGCAAGGTAAAACTGTAGATGTTATTACTAGTAATCCTGTTTTAGCATCTGATGGAATTAAAGATAAACAACTTTTTTATGACTTATTAAGTTTGAGTGCTACAACAAACAATTTGGATGAAAACTATAAGAGTGGTGAAAGAGAATGTTATAAGGCTGATATTGTATACGGCAGTATTGGTAATTTTCAGTTTGACTATTTAAAAGACTCGTTTTTGGGTCTTAAAACACGTGCCGGTAGATTATTCGAGTGCATTATTCTTGATGAAGTAGATAGTATGATTATCGACAATGCAAGTCATATTGCTAAATTGTCTGGACCATTGCCTGGCATGGAAAGTTTTAAATATGTTTATATAAAGATATGGCAAGAACTCCATAAAGCAGAAGAAAGCATTGTACAAGAGTTTCAAAAAAAATTAAAAGAAAAAGCTCAAGAATTAGAATTACAAAAATTATCGGATAGTGACGCTCAACTGTTATACAAGGGATTTGAGAATGAATTAAAAGATTCAATAGTTCAAAAAATCACAGATTATATTAAATTGGCTAATCCAACGAAAATTGATATTATTCCTTCACATATTCAAGAATATGCTGATAACTCACTAGATAGATGGATCAATAGTGCTATTGATGCAAAATTTAATCACCATGAAGACGAACAATATGTTATTCGCATCAATAAAAATGGAGAAGAAGTAGTTCAACCAGTTGATTATGCAAATACAGGTATTACTTTAAAGAATACTATATGGCAATATGGTCTTCATCAATTTTTACAACTAAAACATAACTTACATTTAACTTCTGAAAGTTTAACTAGTTGTTTCATTTCTAATCTCAGTTACATTAATAAATATGGTGGTAGGATATTCGGTCTTACAGGCACTTTGGGTTCTAAAACAGAACAAGAATTATTATCTTCGATTTATAATGTGGGTTATGCAACAATCCCAACTTATAAAGAAAAGAAATTTAATGAAATTGATGGTGAGGTTGTTGATGATGAAATCTTTAGTGAGAAAGTTGCAGATGATACTATATCTAAAGTAAATAATGGTCGATCTTCTTTAATTATTTGTGAAACAATAAAAGATGCAAAAATAATACAGGAAGCATTAAAAAGAAAAAATAAAGATATCATTATCAAAACTTTTTTTGATGAAGAAAACTCTCATGTTACTGAAGAAGCGATAAAACTTGGTGAAGTAGTTATAGCCACCAATATTGCAGGTCGTGGTACTGATTTACAAACTACACATGAACTAGAACAAAATGGTGGTTTACATGTATGTGTTGCTTTTTTACCTTGTAACAAAAGAGTAGAAGATCAAGCTTTTGGCAGAACAGCTCGTCAAGGTAATAATGGTACTGCTAAATTAATGATCAAGAAAAGTGAAGTTGAAAAGTTAGGTATTGAATCTGATAACTTTGAAAAAATAAAAAGGGTAAGAGATCTAAAAGAAGAGGAAAGAATCAAAGAAATTAAAGAAGTTAAGATACTAGAACTTAATTTTCAAGATAGATTATTTGAACATTTCTCCACTTTGTATAGAAAGTTAAAAAAGGAGAATCAAAGTGAAGGAGAGTATCAATATGCTTTAGATGATTTGAAAGAGTTTTGGGCTTTCTGGTTAGAGAAAAAGAATTTTAAAGGATTGGAATTAGCTAATAAAAGTCCAGAAAAAGAATTTAAAGATTTTGAATCTCAAGCATATGAGACAATTAAAGGGGAAATTAAATTTAATCCATATTACAGTATACAACAAGCTGAACATTTCATTTTAAATGAAAAATTAGGTAAAGCAGAACAAGCCCTAAACCATGCTATTGCAGTAAGTAAAAATCCAGAAATATTACATAGTGCTTACATGAAACTTTTTGAAATTGCAATTGAAAAAGGCAGTGTGTTCACAGATAAATGTAAGAAAGCTATAGGAGATGTTTTTATTGTGGAAAAAGTCAGAGTGTTCACAGATGAATGTAAGAAAGTTATAGGAGATGTTTTTATTCCTGCCATTATTATTTCTGCCATTGAACCTGATAGGGAATATAAAGAAAATGCTAAAAAATATTTAAAACAAGCAAAAGAAGCCTTTAAGAAAGAACTAGATTACATTGAAGATCTTGTTGGAGCTGAAGAATTTACAAATATTGTTAAAAGCAATGACAATAATGAATCACGAAACTTATTTATAAAGCACATAATTTCAAAACAGCAAGCTTTGATCCTTAATATGAACCATGCAGACAGCTTACACCAGCAAATTGATAAGCATGAAGGTGGTATTTCTATAGGTGGTCGTATTTCTGATTATTTTTCTAATCTGAGACCACAAAATGATCATGAAAATCAAATAAAAAATACTATTACTAATTCTGAATTATCTGAGCTAGCCGCTGTTGGTGCAAATACAACTTATGCTCTTAGAGAAGTGCATGATGTTTGTCCAGAAATAGCTAAAGGAGCACAGATACAAATAGGAGGAGGAATTGCATTAATTGCCGCTGGAATCTGCTTTCCACCGGCACTGCCTGTAACATCTGCAATCGGTGGAACAATGATTACAGAAGGGATATGTGATGTTGCAATTGAGTTGATTAACAAAAATAGTGACGGTAAGTTTCATAAAGAAGCTTATATTAAGGGTAAAGTCATTAGTTATGGTGTATCCATTCTTACTATGGGAATTAATGCAGCTATGCAATGTCCTAAGATTTTAAATGCAGCAAAAAAAGCGTGCAGGTGGGTATCTGAAACATTACGCAAGTGTCCTTTTTTAAAAGGTACATGTGAATTTTTAGCAACCAACTTTGATAAACTTGGTGATTGGTTTGAGAAAATGGAGACCATAGCTAAATTTAGCAATATGAGTAAAGTGGAAAAATTAAAATATGTTGATGATTTAAATAAATCCAAAGACTTAAAACAACTAAAATATTTAGGAAAAAATATAAAACAAATTCAAGATTTATTGAAAGAATTACAAAAAGTAGGTAAATTAACAGAATTAACTCATTTTGAAAAATGTATATCGACTTTGCAACAAGTGGCAATCAGTACTACTAAGAGTGTGACTAGAAGAGCTGTAGAGAATATAATAATGAGTAAAGTCGTTACTCCAGCACTTAGTTCATTAATGTCAGAATTAAAACCGATAATTAGAAAACATGTTGATAAATCTGTAAGAGAAAATATAGATCAAGAAAAATTGAAATCTGGCATTTACGAAGATATTCAAAATATAATTAAAGAGATAAAAGAATGTATAGATTATGAAACTGTAAGAGATATTTTCAAAGATGCAGTCTTAGGAATAACCAAGCATTGTAGTAACTGGAGAGTTCAGTTGGGAGCTCTAGCAATTGATCAATGTATTTCTTGGAAAGAAGTTTATAATTATGCTAAAGATTTATGTAAAAAAATAAATGATAAGTTAAAATCTACTGGTAAATCTACAAATCAAAATATTGATGAACTTATAAATCAACTAATTGAACAACTATCAGAAGAGATGTATGCCCAGGTTGTGAGCACTACAATAAAAACATGTGAGGATGTTTATTCTGTAGGAAGATCAGCATACAGAAATTATACACAAGAGAAACAAGAAGAAGCACAGTGCCTTGAAATAAATAAAGATTTTAAAGAAGGTGGACAAGCAGGACAGGAGCAAGCTAAAGCCTTAAGCGATGTAATAAAAAGACCTATTCATATTTGTGAAGCAAATGGTAACATAGTTATTGTAGGAGAACAATATTTAGGTGATCCTATAAAAGTTAATTATTTTCCTCCAGATGAAAAATATCCTACAGGACATTATGTCCCTATCGGTCAGGGTAAAGATTGGTCTTCTGATAATAAGAGTAAAATTAAAAACAATTGTCTTTTTGAATCTGTTGGATCACAAATTCAAAAAGATCCAATTGAATTAAGAGAAAAAACTAGAAAACAAATAGAATATGACCCAGCACGTTATATAGCTCCTTATGTTCATGATGTATTTGGAACACAGGTATTATTAGAGGGTGGAAGAAGAAGTCAACCTATTTCAAAAGATCATTACCAATCACATGAAGGTAGAATAAAAGTAGCAACAGAACACAAACCTGTTCTTGCAAAATTACGTAACGTCCTTAATGAGTATAAGAAAAAAGACGAGCAATTTTCTCTTAAGAATAAGAGTGAACAATCACGGTATATGAGACGTAGCAAGTCTATGCCTCAGTTTGGTACTAATCCTGGAAAAGAAGAAATGATGATGGGAGTATTGAATGTAAAATTTGCTGATGGTAAACAATTAAAACTTGCAACTGTATCTGGAGATGACCCCTTTTCTACTACAGCATCTGTTCATGATAACAATGGTCTAACCTGTACTCTAAAACCAAATCCCTTGAAATGGAAA
>JAITOM010000103.1 GCA_031289975.1 Methanobrevibacter sp.
ATTAAGGACAATAAAGAAAATAAACAATTGAAATATGAATACAAACCAAACATGAACATACTGGTGGGTCTTTATAAAAGCGACATTGCAGATATAATACTTGAACCCTCGTTAAATAAGAAAAAACAAAAATTCTTAGCAATGATTGAAGAAATAAAAAAAAAATTTAATACCCATTATACCCAATAGATATTTTGAAAGAATTGAACAAAAAAATAAACTTAAATATGTTACAAATTTAAGTAGGAACTTTTAAAACATGAATATACTCTAATCCAAAGGCGGAAAACATGATTAATTTTACCATAAATTACTTATTTCTTAAGTTGACAGCATTGGGGGGGGTAATTGATTATATATGAATATTATGTTTTCTTTTTCAATTCTTTTTAATTATTATTTATTCAAATAAAAAAGATTTAATTAGTTTCTAATAGCTATTTTGAACTCTTAAAATAGTTACATTTATATAGGGGTATATTCATATTAAATAAATGTAGGAAAAATATGATTATAATTTTTTCAATAAAATTATGTTTTTTATTTTTTCTATGATATAATGGAAATATACTACATCTTAAAAATATTTATATTTTTAGTTTTTGTGTTTCCTGTTGATATTTTGATAATCGATTTTGAAATATTAATATGTCAACAATTCAATTAATATGAAATAAAATAATTTGAAATGGAGGTTTCAGATATGAAAATAAAATATTTAGCAATAGCTATTTTAGCTATTAGTGTAATTGGTTGTGTTAATTCAGCTGTATATCTTGGTAATAACAGTATAAATGTTACCAATTCTTATAATGGCAATAATGTTTTAATAGCATTGGTTGATGGTGTTAATGGTTCTCATATTGTTCAAAGTGCTGTAATTCCATATGGTGGCACATATACTTTTAATTTAAATCAGAGCGATAATCAACTTATTTGGGGATCTACCACAGTTAGACCTATTTCTTATGATCCATATAATACTATATATAGCTCTTATAGTAAATATAGTATAGGTGGTGGTTTAACTAATTTAAAACCTACACAAGTACAACCATTTGGTTAAAAAGTCTTATTATGGGGGGTGTATAATCCCCTAATAGACAAATTATCTTATTTTAACAGCAGTGCTTTAGCATGGGTTTTTACAATTGAAAAATTAAAACATAGGATAAATGTTTAATGACCAGTATATTGTTTAAATGTTCCTGCTAAAAATCTGGATTTCAAATTTCCATACTTTTTTTATACGGATTTTATTTTTTTAAAAGGTTTTTGATCAAGATTTATTTAAAATCTTGTTTCATAGAGATAAAACTTTTAATTAGGGCTTAATTTGTCTATTTTACATTTTACATCTGTTATTATTCCATTTTTGATTGGTCTATCTTTGAATACTAAGGCAATTAAGGAAACATTTCTATCTTCATAGGGTAAGTAATATTCTTTTTCATGGATTTGTTTAAAACTTTCATTAATTAATGAATCCAATGATTTTTTTGGGTCTTCACTGTATTTAATTTCAACAACAGCTATATGATCATCATTTTCTTCAATCACTGTATCAATTACTCCATGACCTATGGTTTTTTCCCCATCGAATCTCATTCCCATTTCATCTAACCAGGTTAAAAAAATAGCTGAATATAACTTCCATTTTTCGGTGTTTTCTTTACTTAATCTAAGACTGTAAGGTAATCTTGAAAGCTTTATTTTTAATTTCTTAGCTAACTTATCACATTCACCATTTCTAATCCAGTCCCACATATCATTTTGAAGATTATCAAATTCATTTTTAACATCTTCAAGATAAATATTTGTAAGATTGTCTTTATAAGCTTGTTCAACCTCAAAATTAGGAATTCTAAGACAATAATAAAATTCATCACTTTCAAAAATCTTTTCTTCAATTGTCAAATAACCTGATTGGAAAAGTAAGGTTGTTTCATTAATATTATCTACATCAATGGCATCCAAGTCCGTTGCTTTTAGTATTGTTGGTTTGAAGTAGTCTTTGGTTATTTTTCTTGTTTTAAATATTTCAGCTATAAATTTTGGTGTTCCTGTTGAAAACCAAAAACTTTGAAATTCTTTTTGTGATAAAGCACGAAGAGTCGAGTATGGATTGAAAACTCTACTTTTTCCATCCCAACTATAACCATCATAAAACTTATTAATTTTGCCCAATGCTTCTTGATAGGTGTAGTTATTTTTATCTGCCATAACTTGTATATGATCTTTATAATGATTTTTGAGTTCTTCATGAGTTATACCACAAATAGTGGAATAATTTTCATCTAAGGTAAGTTCACTTAAATTATTAAATGTGGAGAAAACAGAGACCTTCGTGAATTTACTAAGACCAGTTATAAAAACGAATTTAAGATACTCTTCACTTTCTTTTAAAACATTATAGAATTCTTGTAATATTTCACGATTCCTATTAGCTATTTCTGTATTACTTAGATTTCTAAGAATAGGAGCATCATACTCATCAATTAACACAACAACATTATTTTTATTATTTTTTGATAAATTTTTAATCAATTCTCTAAATTTAAGTATGTATGAAACATTTTCAACTAATTCTATATCATTACTTTTAGCAATTATTTCAACTAATCCTAAAAGATCATTTTTTAATATTTCAGGACTTTCATTAGAAATTTCTTTCATGGATATTCTTATTATGGGATATTTCTCATTCCAATCATAGTTATTATAAATATAAGTATTTTTAAATAATTCTTTTTTTCCTTGAAAAAAATTTTCTAAGGTTGAAACAAGTAAAGTTTTTCCAAATCTTCTGGGACGGGATAAAAAGTAGTAAGTTTCATCATGTTCTATCATCTTCTTTATGAATCTTGTTTTATCCACATAAATCTTATTTTTTTCAATTAAACTATTAAAATCAGCAATTCCTAAAGATAATCTTCCCCTAATATCTT
>JAITOM010000329.1 GCA_031289975.1 Methanobrevibacter sp.
TAATTGTTTAGCAGTTGATGTTATATTTTCTGATAGAATTTCTTTTAAGAATTTACCTGTGTAAGTATCTGTTTTAGCTACTTCTTCAGGTGTTCCTTTAAAAACTATCATACCACCGCCATCCCCGCCTTCTGGTCCTAAATCAATGATATAATCCGCAGTTTTAATAACATCTAAATTATGCTCTATTACAACGACTGAATTTCCACCATCTGTTAATCTCTCAATAATAGAAAGAAGCCTTTTAATATCTGCAAAATGTAATCCTGTTGTTGGTTCATCTAAAATATATAATGTTTTACCAGTACTTTGTTTTGAAAGTTCTTTTGATAATTTTATTCTTTGTGCCTCACCACCAGATAAGGTTGTAGATGATTGACCTAACTTTATATATCCAAGTCCGACATCATATAATGTCTGTAATTTCTTTTTTATTCTTGGAATATTTTCAAAGAATTCTAATGCTTCTTCTACAGTCATTTCTAAGACATCATAGATATTTTTACTTTTATATCTAATATCTAAGGTTTCATCATTGTATCTTTTTCCTTTACATACTTCACATGGAATGTAAACATCTGCAAGGAAATGCATTTCAATTTTTATTATTCCATCTCCAAAGCAAGCTTCACATCTTCCACCTTTAACATTAAAACTAAATCTTCCAGGTTTATAACCTCTTTTTTTAGCTTCAGGTGTTTCTGCAAATAATTCTCTAATGTAGGTGAATAATCCAATATATGTTGCTGGATTTGAACGTGGTGTTCTTCCAATAGCTGCTTGATTTATTACAATGATTTTATCTATATTTTTACTACCTTCTATTTTTTTAAACGAACCTGGAAAGGTAGGTTTATTATTAATCATGCCATTTAATCCTTTGTATAGAACCTCATTAATTAAACTACTTTTACCAGAACCAGAAACACCTGTTATGCATGTGAAAACTCCAAGTGGAATATCCACATTTATATTTTTAAGATTATTTGCTGCTGCTCCTTTAATAGCTATTATTTTACCAGTCAATTCTCTTCTTTTAGTTTTTATTGGTATTGTTTCTCTTCTTGAAAGATAATTTCCTGTAATTGATTCTTTTGATTCCATTATTTCTGCTGGTGTTCCAGTAGCAATAACTTTACCTCCATGTTCGCCTGCTCCTGGTCCAATATCTACAACATAATCCCCAGATAGTATTGTTTCCTCATCATGTTCAACAACAATTAATGTATTACCAATATCACGTAAATGTTTTAAGGTTTCAATAAGTTTCAGATTATCTCTTTGATGAAGACCAATACTTGGCTCATCAAGAACATATAAAACACCAACTAATCCTGAACCAATTTGAGTTGCTAAACGAATTCTTTGAGCTTCTCCACCAGATAATGTTCCAGAAGACCGTGCCATTGTAATGTAATCAAGTCCAACATCAACTAAAAATTTAAGTCTACCTTTAATCTCTTTTAAAACTTCATTTCCTATAAATAATTCTCTTTCACTTAATTTAAGATTATCAAAAAAATCATGAGCTTCTTTAATTGATAATTCAACAATATCAGCAATAGAATTATCAGCTATTGTTACAGCTAAGATTTCAGGTTTTAATCTTCTACCTTCACAAACATGACATGGACGATCACTCATAAATTTAGTTAAATAGCTACGTGAATAGTTAGATTTTGTTTCAAGGAAATGTCTTTCCATTCTCGGAATAACACCTTCAAATTTTCTATTTACCCTATAAGATCTATTTTTTCTTTTAAAATTGAACTCTATCTTATCATTACTACCATAGAGTATTCGATTTTGGTTTTCTTTAGAAAGCTTATTAAATGGAGTATCCATACTAAAACTATAATGTTTACTGACTGCATTTAGCATTGAAGTGTAATAATTAGATTTTCCTGCAGATCTGCTCCAAGGAAGAATAGCTCCTTCATTTAAAGAAAGTTCTTTATTTTGAACAACTAAATCTGGATCCATCTCCATTTTAGAACCAATACCATTACACTCAGTGCAAGCTCCTTGAGGGCTGTTAAATGAAAACATTCTTGGAGTAAGTTCATCAAAGTTTATTCCACAATCTACACATGCAAAATGTTCAGAATAGACTTTTTCATATTCCATTCCATCCTTATCATATAATATATTGATTATTCCTTCAGAAAGTTTTGAAGCAGTCTCTACAGAATCAGCCAATCTTCTCTGAAAGCCAATATCTTCTCTTATTATTAGACGATCAACTACAAGTTCAATTGTATGTTTAGTATTTTTATTTAATTTAAATTCTTCTTCAAGATCTTTTATTTCACCATCAACTCTAACTCTGACAAAACCCTTTGTTCTGAATTCTTCAAATACTTTTTTATGTTCTCCTTTTCTATCTTTTACCACTGGTGATAAAACTTGAATTTTTATGCCTTCTCCTTCTTCAATAATAGTTTCAACTATTTGTCCTGTTGTTTGTTGAGTAATCTCCTTTCCACATTGAGGACAATGAGCAATTCCAATTCTTGCAAACAATAATCTTAAATAATCATATATTTCCGTCACTGTACCAACAGTAGATCTTGGATTGTCTCTTGTTGTTTTCTGATCAATTGAAATAGCTGGTGATAAACCTTCTATATAATCCACTTCTGGTTTTTTCATCTGCCCTAAAAATTGTCTTGCATATGCTGATAATGATTCAACATATCTTCTCTGACCTTCAGCATAAATAGTATCAAATGCTAATGAAGACTTTCCAGATCCACTTAATCCACTTATAACAATTAGTTTATCTCTTTGCAAACTCAAATCTATATTTTGAAGATTATTCTCTCTTGCTCCTTTTATAATAAGCTTGTTTCTATGTGAATTTGACATTGAATTTGCTCCTTTATTAATCTTTATCATCTCTAATAATTGAAATATAAATAGTATTTTAATGTTAGTTATATAGTATAATGGCACTGTAAAAAGAGGATGGAAATTATCAATCGGGAATTTGAGTTTTTAGCAAAAAACATTTAAACCATATAAATGTCATTGTGCGACAGGATAGGGTCTCTATTCTTCATTAATTAATTCAGTAAAATATTGTTAAATATTTTAATCCCAGTTGTGTGGGGTTTTCTCCCCATGAACTCTTAAATAAGTGATTGGTTAAGAGGTTACATGATTAAAATGTCTAATTAACCATAAGTATCCATATAGTTAAGGGATAGAGAAAGAATGAGAAGGCTAACGATAAGTGAACAATTATAAGCATATTTATTATAATCAATAGGTGGGATACAGCACCTTTTTTTAGGTTATTATTGTCTTGCAAATAGGAAATAAGTAGTTGTAACATACTTAATAGCTCACAACCCATATATTTATCGGTGTATTGATTGAGCCTAAATCATTCGTATCTTAGAAGAGATTAACATGATAAGCCTCAAGAAGTCCTTAAAAAAAACAGGATTCTGTTCTTGTTTTTTATGTAGGTTTGATTGTAAAGGATAACTAATACTCTTCTGGAGGTAGAGGATATTGAAGTAATCGAATGCTGTTATTAATCGAAAGGTAGCAGAAAATCGAAGAATACAATAATTGTGAATGGATACCATTCCTTGGGAGTGGAATAGAAATATTGCTGAATTTCAATTGGTGTATAACATGTTTATATAAAACGTGAAGTAAATTTATTAAAAGGATAATAGACAGAAGATGAATACTTCAAATATTTTGAAGTCCTCAACCCAATATTTTATTAAGAATAAGGAAATTAAAGAGAAAATAGTACTATAGTTATGAAATAATGTTTGCAAGAAAAAAATCAAAGATTTTCTGATTGAACAAGTTCAATAATGAAATTTTAAATCGAAGCATAC
>JAITOM010000343.1 GCA_031289975.1 Methanobrevibacter sp.
GTTAATTAGACATTTCCATCATGCAACCTCTTAACCAATCACTTGTTTAAGAGTTTCTGGGGAGAAAATCCCACACAACTGGGATTAAAATATTTAACAATATTTAACTGAATTAATTATTAAGCACTCACGATATAAAAAATGATGTTGATGATATAAATAAGTATGTTTATATTTTCAATGAAAATGGTGATAAGACACCATTATTTTTTATTCATCCAGGTACTGGAGGTGCTGTTGCTTATACTGAACTATCAAAGTTATTAGATACGGATCAACCTTTTTATGTTATTGATTTTCCATTGGTGCAAGATATTGAAAGTCGGATGTTTAAATCATTTGAGAATTTAGTGAGTGAGTATATTAAATATTTAAAAGAAATTAGACCTAATGGATCTTATAAATTAGGAGGTTGGTCATTAGGTGGAAATATTGCTTATGAAATGGCAAGACAATTAAAAGAAAAAGATGATGTTATAGAAGTTTTATATTTAATGGATTCATATTTTTTAAAGAAAAATAATTATTTAAAATGTTTCGATAAGGTTGATCCATTAAAATACGAAGAAAATAAGATTTTTATTCAAGAGCAAATAAAAGATGATGAACAATATCAATCTCTTTTCTCCCAATATAAAAATGTTTTATCAGAGGATATGGTAATGGAATTAGCATATAGGTCACTTTTATTAGCTGATCTTGTTAATGTGCATGAATTTAAGGAATATGATGGGAAGACTTTTCTTTTTAAAGCTATGATTAAGGATGATGATAAAATGAAGATGATATCTGAAAATAAAATGGAATATTGTAATGGTTTGGATGATAAAGTATCTGATTTAAAGGTTATTGAAATAAATTCTAGACATTTGGGATATGGATCAATTAAATCCAAGTAAAAAAATTGCAAATGTTATTAATAAATAGTGGGGGGGTGGAAAAGCTTATTTTCCATCCTTATTTTTAATCTATTAAGTCGATTTTCTTTTATTTTAAGTATGATTCTATTTATTTAATTAGTTTTCATTTATTTATTATATTTTATAGTGATTTTAATTAAACATGAGCTATTTCAAATATCATTATATTCTTAAGATATAAGTATTTATGGGGTGGGTAACAATTATTTTTTAATATATAGCTACATGTACATGTTGAACTACCTTAAAACACAAAATTTATAAAATGTAGACACTGTTCAAATCTTTACTGAGGGTAATATTTATGGCACTGTAAAATTAGCATGGATTTTGTGCCATATTTATTAATATTAATGGTGATATTAGGAAATATATGAGTAAAGTAATACCACCAAATAAAAATATGTGGGATGTGAAAAATCAAACTGATGTTGTATATGGCATCAAAAAATTATCACAGTAATATGGGCACTGTAAAATTAGCATGGATTTTCACAATTGAAAAATTGAAAACAGATGATAAAAGTTTAATGACATATATATTGGCTTAATGTTTTTATGCTAAAATTCAAATCCAAATTGTGAATTTCCATCCTTTTTTACAGTGTAGATAATATAAAACACTAAATTTATAAATTATAAGAGATTAATTTAATTTCATGACAAAATCAATCTCTTAGTAATAAATTAGGTAGGCAAGAATATAAATCTTGTGGTAATGATTTTAAAGCTGAAGTTAAAAATGGAAGAGTACTTATTAATGAAGAAATGGGTATTCAAAGCACTGTAAAAAGAAGATGAAAATCACAATCTGGAATTTGGGCTTTTAACAGGAAAAATTAGGGTATATACATGCCATTAAACTAATAAATTGTAATACTGGATAAAAAGATTATGGATTTCAAAGGTCTGAAATGTTTTGGAGGCTGTAAACTTTTATAGAGGTTCATCATAGTTTGAGGTTTTCTTTATATATGAAATCCAAAATTTACAAAAAACCTCCATACTTTTTGACATCCTCCTGTTTTGGATAGAAAAAATCATGAAAAATTATATGTTCTCTTTATTCAATGGTTTTAATTTTCCTTTTACATCTCTATTACTAAATCCTAAGCCTAATAAGATCACAATATCTTTATCTAAATAGGATTCATAGTATCTTTTTTTTATAATTTGATTCATTGCTATATCGGTTAGTTTGTCAAGATTTTCTTTATCGTTATATTTTATTTCACAAATTACTGCCATGTTCTCATGTATTAATCCTGCATCAAATCTTCCTATATTTGTTATTATTTCACCCCTAATAGAAAATCCTAAAAGACCCATGATAGAGAGAAATATTGCATGATAAAAGGATTCATCTCTTTTATGATCCAAATAGCTTATTCTTGAAATTAGAATCCTCATAACTTTATTAAATTTTTCACTATCCGAGGTTTTAAAAGAAGATAATAAATCATGAGCTAAGATTTTTAATTCACTATAAGATTTACTGGTATATATGGAAGCTAATTCCTTAAATATTGAATCATGAACTTCTTTATTTGGAATATCAAGAATATATTCAAGTATCTCACCTTCATGTTCTATTTTATCTTTAATTGTAAGATAACCACTTTGTAGTAATGCACTTGTTAAATTTATATTATCCAACTCAAAATCTGTTAAGCTATCAGGATCTATTTTAAGTTTAGTTATTAATGAACTAATATCATTCTCTTTTCTTATAAGCTCTATTAAAAAACTTGGTGTTCCAGTCTTAAACCAATAATTAGAGAACAATTTATCATCTAAAGATGATAGTATTGAATAGGGATTATATAAAAAATTTTTACCATCCCAGGAGTATCCATCATAATAGCTTTTAATTTTTTTAAGTAAATTATCCATAGTCATCTTTGCACTTTTTGCAAAATTATCAAAATGTTTATTAAAATAATTTAAAAGCTCAACTTGACTGTAACCACAAATTTTAGAGTAATTTTCATTGAACGTTAAATCCTTTAAAACATTTGGACCTGAGAAAATACTTGTTTGAGAAAATTTACTAACACCAGTTATGAAAACAAAATGAATGTATTGACCTGAACTTTTTAAAATAGTATAAAAACTTTTTAAAACTTCACGATTCTCATTAGCTATTTTTAAGTTACCTATATTATCAAGTATAGGTTTGTCATACTCATCAATTAAAACAACAAGTTTTTCACCTGTAGATTCATAAATTCCTTCGATTAAATCTATAAATTTATCTTTTAAACTTATTTCTTTATCTATATTTATTTGTTTTTTATTTGCAATTTTTTCAATAGAATGAATAATAGATTTTTCTAAGTTTTTTGGTGAAGTACTGTCATGTTTACTCATATCGAAATGAAGTACGGGATACACTTTATTCCAATCCCATTTATCATGAATATAAAGGTTTTTAAATAATTTTTCATTACCAAGAAATAATTCTTTCATCGTACTTATTAAAAGTGATTTTCCAAATCGTCTGGGACGGGAAAGAAAATGATATTTTTTCCTTTTTTCTATTATTTTCCATATCTCTTTGGTTTTATCAACATAAATATAATTATCTTCAATTATTTCCTCAAATGAATCAATACTTAAAGG
>JAITOM010000114.1 GCA_031289975.1 Methanobrevibacter sp.
CTAATCCAAAGGCAAAAAACATGATTAATTTTACCACAAAATACTTATTTCTTAAGTTGACAGCATTCCCCCCCCAGTTATTTAAGGGGTAATAGCTGTTTAAAAAGAAAATAATTTAAGAATTAGTGATTATGATAATTGAAAGTAATATTAACTCTTAATTTAATGTTTTAAGTGTTTTTGAAAATCTAAGTTATAGAGGCTATTGAAAAAAAAATTGGTTTTTAGTAAAAGTGGAAATAATAAAATTATGGTGTAAAAAGAAGATGGTTCCTAAAATTTTTTTAATGTGAAAACTTATTTAAAATCCAGAGAATAAGAAAAAATAAGGTTCATATTATAACATATTAACTATTAAAATTAGTTATTACACGACAATACTCTCAAATTTCAATAAAAAAAAGTATTATTATTAATATAATTATTTAATATCTTAAAATGTTCAAAGCTAATATTACTATTAATAATATATTATATTTAAATATTATTTATATTTATTATTTATATTAATCAAGATATATTTGTATTATAATGTCATTTTGGAAAAGTTCTTAAATTTTGGAGGATAATTTTTTTGAGAATGTAAACTTTTATGGAGGTTTATCAAAATTTGAGGTTTTCTTTATATATGAAAATCCAAAATTTACAAAACCTCCACACTTTTTGACACTCTCATTTTTTTATTAAATTATTTAATTTTAAATTATTACTTTATAAAAATCTATAATTTTAAGTGATATAAATAATTTTAAATTAATATCTTTTAATGATTTTTATTTCTTTAAATTAAATTTAAAAGATAAATTTTTATTATTATTAAAATTAAGAGGTTTTATAGTGAATGCATCTAAAATTATGGTTAAATTATTAGAAAATGAAGATGTTGAATATATTTTTGGGGTTCCTGGTGAACAGATCGCAGGTTTTTACAAGGCACTTAGTGAATCTAAAATTAAACATATTTTATGTAGAAATGAACAAACAGCTGCAATTGCTGGTGATGCATACAGTAGAACTTCACAAAAATTTGGAATTTGTATTTCAGCAGCAGGACCAGGAGCTTTAAATCTTATTATGGGTGTAGCAACAGCTTTTAAAGATTCAGTCCCATTACTTATTATTACTGCGGATGTTCATAGTTTAATTAAATGGAAAAACACATTCCAAGACATTGATTTAATAGAAATTTTTAAACCTATAACCATTAAAAATTATAATCCAGAGAATGGTAAAACAGCTATTTTAAATCTTAAAGAAGCTATTGAAATATTTAAAAAAGAACCTCGTGGACCAATACATTTAAATTTAGCCAAAGATATTTTAGCTGATGAAGATATTGATGATGTGATTAATAAGGAAATTAACTACTCTCCAAACTATGATTATTCAAATATGGACTTAGCTATTAGAAAATTAAAGTCATCTAAAAAGCCATTAATAATACTTGGAGAAGGTGTGAGAAGATCTAACTCTCTAAACGATCTTAAAAAATTAATTAAAAAATATAATATCCCAACCGTTCATACTTACCATGGCAATGGAATTTTAAATTCTGAAGAGTTATTAAATTTTGGAATTATTGGAATTAGAGGAAGTGTAGCTGCGGTAAATGCTTTTAAAGATTCTGATATGGTTCTTGCATTAGGTGCTACTCTTAATGATAGAACATTGAATTTAGATAAAGAAGAATTAGATAAAATGGATGAATTTATGAAAAGGTTTGATAATAAAATAATTCATGTTAACATTGATAAAACAGTTCTTAAAGGAAAGATTCAGATCCATGGAGATATTAAAGAGTTTTTAAGTAGAATAAAAAACGAAGACATTTTTAATAATATTAATGATAATTGGTTATCAATTAACCTTAAAAATAAAGATATTCCTAATAAATCTAAAATCTATATCAATGATGGATATGTTTTAAAACCTCAAAAAGCTATAGAAACTATTTTGGATGCTCATAAAGATAGTTTAATAGTTAATGATGCTGGAAGCCATACAACTTGGGTTCTTCTATTTCATAATTCAAGTGAAAAAGGGAGGTTGATTAATTCAGGAGGATTGATTCCTATGGGTTATGGATTACCTGGAGCAATTGGTGTTTCAATAGCTAACCCAGAAAAAGAAGTAATAACTATTATGGGTGATGGCGATATTCAGATGAACATTCAAGATTTAGCAACAATATCAGAACATAATTTACCAATCACTCTTTTTGTTTTAAACAACAATCAACTTGGAATAATCAGACAATGGGAAGAATGCTTCTATAATATGGAACCTTATGCAGTTGATTTAAAAAACCCTGATTTTATAGCTATTTCAAATGCTTATGGTATTGAAGGAGAGAAAGTTTCTACTTATGATGAACTTGTTTTAGCTATTAAAAAAGCTAAATCTCTTAAAAAACCATACTTAATTGAAATTGTAGTTAGTAGAGAAAACATTCCTTTACCTGCATGAAAAATATTCTTTTATTAATCATGAAATGACATGAGTGCTAATAAATTAATTTTTAAGAATTTCAAATTGTAGTATAAAACTTAAATTTTTGCAAAAATTATTACTTTTAATTACTCTTAAAATTAAAATCAATATTTTTAAAAAATAAATAAAATAAACTATTTAATTATAAATTAATGAAATATATTAGATAATTTTAAAAATTAAAATATTTTAATAAAAATTAAAAATTTTTAAAGTACATTAGTTTTGATAAAGTTCTTAATAAATAACTTTTTTAAAAATAAATATTATTAAAATATATTAATTTAAAATTATTTATATTATTTAAAATAGATTTGTATTATTTAAAATTTAAAATTATGGATTTTTATAAAGTGATATTTAAAATTAAATAATTTAATAAAAAAGTTTATCATTTAAAATTTAAAAACTTATCCATAATGACTATAAAGAAAAACATCCTTTTTCTAACTTTAAAAATACTTTTAAGTAAAGAAAAACTTCACTTTTCTAAGTTTAAAAGGCAGTGTAAAAAGAGGATGGAAATTCACAATCTGGATTTGGGGTTTTAGCAGAAAAAATTTAGGACATATACATGTAATTAAACTTTTAGCATATGTTTTTAATTTTTCAACTGTAAAAATCCATGCTAATTTTACAGTGCCGTTTAAAAATATAAAATTTTTAAACTAAAGAAAAACTTCGCTTTTCTAAGTTTAAAAAAATAAAATTTTTAAACTAAAGAAAAACATGGTTTTTCTAATTGAAATAAAAAATTTCAATAAAGAGAATCAGAGACTCTCTAAGTTAAAACTAAAGTTTTTAAGTGTAAAAAATTTGGTTCTAAACTATAACATTCTATTAATTGGAAAAGATGATTTGATGGATATTATAAATAAAGTTGAAAAAACTCTTATTAAAGCAAGTACAAGATACTCTAAAGATAGATCCAATGCTTTAATCAATGCTTATCATAATGAAACCAATGAAGATGCTAAATGGGCTTTAGAATTAATGGTTAAAAACATGGAAATAGCAAGGAAAGACAAAGTTCCTTTATGTGATGATACTGGAGTTCCTCATATTTTAATTGAAATAGGTGATGATGTTAAAAGTATTCCAAACAAACTTTTTGAAGATATTAAAGAGGGAGTTGCCATTGGACTTAAAAACTTGCCAGGAAGACCAATGGCGGTGAAAGGTAATAATATCGAAAGAATAGAGCAATCCAAAGGATTGTATTCAAATAGTGAAGATCTCAAAATAGCACCTTTTTTAATAGATACATATGATGGAGATAAGATTAAAATCCATATTTTATTACTTGGTGGAGGTCCAGAAATAAGAGCTAAAACAAATAAGGTTTTTCATAAAAGAGATTATAATAATATTCTTAAGGTAGCATTCAATCATTTAAAAGATAATTTAGATCTTCTTGGATGTACACCATCTATTCCATTAATTGGGGTTGGAAGAACTCATTTTGAAGCAACGACATTAGTGTTAAAAGGAATGGCTTATGGAAACTTAGATAATCAATCTGATTTAGAGAAAAATTTCACTAAAAGATTAAATCAACTTAAAATAGGAGCAATGGGTTTTGGAGGGGATTCAACTGCTTTAGGTTCCTTTATTAATATTGGTCCACAAAGAGCAAGTGGAGTTAGGTTATTAGCTATTCGTCCATGTTGTTTTGTAGAACCCAGAGTAGCTTCTTTTGAATTTTAGATTAATATAAACAAATTACATTCCATAGATTGTTTTACAAAATTATTTTTTCTTTTTTGATAGTTTTTAATTGAAACAAGTTTATAAACAAGAATGTATATACACAATAGATAAAAAATCCATATTCTAAACTTCAATAGCTACCATAACCTCATTTTTCTTTTAATAAAAATATCTAAATAGTAACTTAACTAAATAGTTATCTTTAAACTAATCCAAACTATTCTTTATCTTTTAATTTATAGTACGAAACTTAAATTTTTGAAAAATTATTATAAGTTTTGATAAAGTTTTTAATAAATAACTTTTTTAAAAATAAATATTATTAAAATATATTTATTTAAAATTAGTTATATTAATTAAAATAGATTTATATTAATTAAAATTTAAAATTATAGACTTTTATAAAGTGATATTTAAAATTAAATAATTTAATAAAAAAAATTATCACTTTAAAATTTAAGAACTTTTCCAAAATGACTATAACTATTATTAAAAAATATTAATTTAAAATTAGTTATATTAATTAAAATAAATTTATATTAATTAAAATTTAAAATTATAGATTTTTATAAATTAATATTTAAAATTAAATAATTTAATAAAAAAAATTATCACTTTAAAATTTAAGAACTTTTCAATAATGACTATATTTCAAATTTTTCTTAAACCCAATTTTTTATTTATGCAGATCCCATCTGCTAACACTATGTGAAAATTCTATAAAATAATTATTTATCTTGTAGATTACCTAATAAATCAGCACTTGATTTAATAGTTGCTTTAACATCATAATAACCGAATACAGCATCACATACAATGCAAATAGCAACCATTAAACCATAAGAATGAATTAATGGTACATTAGCACTTAAAGCATCATAACCTAAATACTTACAATACTAAAATGAAATATTGATGAAATTAAATAGAATTAGGGAGAATAATGAATTTAAATTCCAAAAGTTTAGATTCCTTTTTGGGAAAAGTTTATAAATATTGGATTAGAAATATTATTTGCTTTTTATTAAATTTGCAATTTAAAAAATCATTGTATATAAAAAATCACTGTATATTTTATTAATTAACTATCATACTAATTTAAGAGTATTATTAATCCCATAATATATTTTTAAAATTAATTAAATCATGATTTAAAAAATTAAGGAGATATAAAATGTATGTTGTAATCATGGGTGCTGGGCGTGTTGGAATTGCTCTTGCTGAACTTTTAATAGAGAATAGATACGATGTAACCATCATTGAAAGTAAAGAAGGTGAATGCAGTAAAGCAGCTATGGAACTTGATGCTATGGTAATATGTGGAACTGGTACTGATTCAAAAATTTTAGAAGAAGCCAACATAACTGAAGCAGATTTTTTTGTAGCTGCAACAGGAAACGATGATACTAATTTATTATCATCTGTTTTAGCTAAGAAATATGGTGCAGGTAAAGTAATATCTCGTGTGAGTAATTTAGAGCATGAAGAGGCTTTTAAAGAAGTTGGAATTGATAAAGTTATAAGTCCTGAGTTAACAGCAGCAGGGTTTCTTGAAAAAGTTATAAGTCGCCCTAATGTAGCTGATTTAACCATGTTTGGTAAAGGAGATGCTGAAATTTTTGATATGGAAATAACCAATGAAAAACTCAATGGAAAAAGAATAGCTGAAGTTTCACCAACTGATGATTATATTATAATAGCTATTTATCATGCTGGAAAACTTAAAATACCTAAACCAGATGATGTTTTAAATACAGGGAATAAATTATCAATTTTAGTTAAAAAAGGAACATTTAAAAAAACATCTAAGGTTTTCACTGGAACAACACTTTTAAAATAAGAATAATTAAAAAAAGAAATATATTCCTACTACTTTAAAGGGCATTGTAAAAAGAGGATGGAAATTTAAAATTTGGTTTTTAGACAGAAAAAATTTAGACAATATACATGTTATCATCTATTTTTGTAAAAACTTCTTTTCCTGCAAATGCCAATGATACCATGATTATTTTTTTATTTGGGTATTTTTCATAGTATTTTTTGTTTTTTATTTGATTTATTCCTTCTTTAAGCATTGTCTTGTATGGTTTTATTGGTTCGTTTATTTTTTCTTTCATTTTTGAGAATTTACATTCTCCTATAATTACATAATTTTCTTTTTCTAAAATCATGTCCATAGAACCAATGTTTGTTTGTGATTCACCTTCAACTTTAAATCCTAAAGCATTAAACCATGATATATAAATGGATTGATAGTAAAATTCTTGATTGACATGTATTCTACTTGGAATTTTTGTTAAAAATCCTTTAATTTCTTTTTGAAAATTTTCATTGTCCATATTTTTTAAATAAAATAACAATTTATTTTTTATGTTTTCATCTTCCTTTAAAGTGAAATTTAAATCAATTAAGTGATCTAACATAGAGCTTTCCAGTTCAAAATTGGGGGTTTGTAATTTATAATGAATTATATCATCGATAATCTTCTTTTCTACTATTGTTAAGTATCCTGTTTCAAAGAAAATTGCAATAGGATCTATGTTTTCGTAAGCAAAAGGATCCAATCTTGAATTTTTAATAAAAACGGGGTTTAAAACTTCACTGTAGTCTCCATTGTTCTTTAAAAAATCCATTAAGTACTTGGGAGTTCCTGTTTTAAACCAATAGTTATTAAATTCATTGAAATAAAACAATTCTAAAGTTGAGTAAGGTGCATAAACTCTATTTTTACCATCCCATGAATAACCGTCGTACCAATAGTTAATCTTATCTAAAGTTTCTTGATAGTTTAAATTTAATTTATCTCCTAATTGAATGATATGGTCCTTAAAATGTTTCTCTAATTCTTGATGTGTGTATCCACAGATACAGGAATACTTACTTTCTAAGGTCAAATCTGTTGTACTGTTTAAGGTTGAAAAAATAGAAGTATTGGCAAACTTAGAAACACCAGTTATGAAAATAAACTCAATGAAAGCATCGTTAGTCTTTAAAACATTATAAAAATTTTTCAATACTTCTTGTATAGAGTTTAAAATATCTAATTTAGATAGATTATCACTAATTGCCCTATCATATTCATCAATCAAAATTACAACTTTTTTCTTGGTTTTTCTATAAATTCTCTTAATTAACTCCCCAAATCTTGCTGTTAAGGTTCTTCTTTTAAGTTCAACATCAAAATTTTCTGAAATTTCATCTAAAAAATCATTTAAACTATCATTTAATTTATTTAAAGATTCATATTCGCCTTCTCCAAAGTCTATTTTAATAACAGGATTTGTTTTATTCCAATTCCATTTATTATAAACATATAAATCTTTAAATAGTTTTTTATTTCCCTTGTATAGTTCTTCTATTGTATTAACAAGTAAAGACTTACCAAATCTTCGTGGTCTTGAAAGAAAATTAATTCTTCCATCATTTATCATTTCAAATATGTATTTTGTTTTATCAACATAAATATAATCCCTTTCTCTTAATGTTGCAAAATCTTGAGTTCCCAATGATAAGTTCTTCATTTAACCACAATCCATAAAACAGACTTATTAGTAAATATCTATTTTTAATAATATAAATATTCATGTAATCTGGCAGTGTAAAATTAGCATGGATTTTCACCAATAAAAAAATAAAACTTATTATAGTGATGTAAAAAATGTTTGTAAGTAATCATTATTTTTAAATATCTTATTTTTATAAATTTTAAATTAATATTAAATTAATTTCTTAAATAATAATTTTTATTTATTTATTTTTAAAAATAATAATTATAATTTTTTTAATTAAAAATTTGACATTTATGATGTAATTTAAAAAATCTCATTACTTACAAACATTATTTCATACATTATAATATAATGATATCTGTATTTAATTTAATTGATTTTTATCAAATTTGTCATATGTTATGTATGGAGCCTATTTTAATACTTTGTTAGTGTTTAGTCAAACTGTTTTCAATTAATTAAAAAAGGTTTTTAATAGTGTTTAAAGGATTATTTAAAGAGAATTATTTATCATTATTAAAAAATCCGTATGATTCACTGCAATTAGCACATATAGGATATTTTTCATAATGATAATGGCTACTATCATCTTTATTAATATCAAACTCTTGATTACAAAGATAGCATGTTTCTAACCTAATTACTTTTCGATTTGAGTTTCCATTGTTAATTTTTTTATTTTCCATTTTAATCTGGTCTTATACTAATATTTTATCATTAAATCATTTCAATGAAATTGACAAAACAACTTCTTAAGTTAGATATATAAGATTTTGAGAAAATTAATTTGTTAAGGGTTTGTTTTTAATAATAATTAAAGGTTTGTTTTTAATAATATTAAAATAAATTGGTATGTTAAACCAGATTTAATATCTTAAATCCAGTTTAAAGATGTTTAATTAAATTTTAAGGAATGTTTAACCAATATTATGCTTTTGTAAAAGCAAAAGTTCATCGGTACTAAGTTTTTTACCATGTTTGAATCTTTCAAAGATATTTTCAGCTTTTTCCTTTTCTTCTTTTTCTTCTTTAGCATTGGATTCCTTATCCATGTTTTTTCCTTTGCCACGGAAGCTACTCAGTTTACTGTTGATGATATGAATTTCACTTAAAACCATTTTGAATTTTTCATGCTTATCTGAAGCATTATTTCTTGATTTGATAAATAACCCATGTGCCTCATCAGCTTTGTTTCTAATTTCATTAGTTTTTTTGAAACAATCAATCATTTTATCATGAAACTCTTGAGCACTTTCTGATAGCTCAACAACTTTAGTATGATGCTTTTCAGACTCTTCTCTAAGTTTATCAGCTACGACTTTAACTTTTTCGTCTTCTTTAAATTCATTTATTTGTTTCCTTAAGTCATTAGCTTTATTAACGAGTTGATTTTCCTTTTTAATTTCTAAAACATTCGTTTCAATGATTTTATCTATTTTTTCTATTTCTTTTTCAAGATTCATCATATCTTTTTTGCCAGAAGAAAAGTCAAGTTTTTTAATTTCATTGTTTATTTTATTACGAAGTTGTTTATATTTTTCAACTTCTGCATTGATTTTATTACGTTTATATTTGAATTCAGAAGCTAATTTAAGATTCTCTTTTAAACTATCATTAAATTTATCTCTAAGTAATCTTTGTTCCTTAGAAATTTTATTGTATTCGTCTCTTTCATCAGCTATTTCAAGTATAAGACGTTCATGATCATTTTTTTGATTTAAAACTTCTAAAAAATTGTTCGCTGGAATAAAGTCTGTTTTAGGAAGTTTTTTTCTTTTCTTCTTGGGTTTTTTAGATTTTTTTTTAGATTTATCATCTTCATGTTTTTTATTATCCGATTCTTCTTCATCGTTGAGTTTAGAAGTGTTATCAGATTTTTCTTTAATAATTTCTTCTTCAGAGGTTTTCTCTTTGTCTTCATTAGATTTTTGTGATTCTATAACTTCTAAAACCTTAGTTAAATCTTTACCTTCAACAATGATATCAGCTATTTCTTTAACAGATGGTTTTGCATTGAAAGCAATACTTAATCCACTTGCTTCAAGCATGGATATATCATTTGCTCCATCACCAATAGCTACACATTCATCTAATAATATATTATTTTCTTCTATGAGTTTTTTAAGAGTATCAGCTTTACTTTTTTTGACTAATGATCCTGTAACTTCGCCAGTTAACTTTCCATTCTCTTCAATTAAGGTGTTTGTAAATAAGAAATCAACATTAAATTTTTCTTTTAAAGGATTTGCTATCAAATCAAAACTACCACTAATAATAGCTATTAAGTACCCTTCATCTTTTAAGGATTTTATTGTTTTTTCGACTCCTTCCATAAGTTTTATATTTTCAGCAAGTTTTTTAATATCTTCCACAGATGCTCCAGTTAAAAGTTTAACTCTTTCTTTTATAGAATCTTCAAAGTCTATATCACCGTTCATTGCTTTTTCAGTGATTTCTGCAATTTCGTCTTGGACATTAACTAATTTTCCTATCTCGTCTATGGCTTCACCATCAATAATAACATTATCTAAATCAAATACTACAAGTTTAATCAAACGTATCACCAATTATATTAATTTCATTTCCTTAAGTTTTGCTTCTGTTTTTTTAACACCAACTTTAGCATCATCAAAGGTTCTAGCTCCAGTACAAACAACTTTTCCTGATCCAAACAGTAATAAAACAACTTTAGGATCACTAACTCTAAAAACTAAACCTGGAAATTGTTCAGGTTCATATTCTGTATTTGATAATTCTAAAGCAATTACCTCTAAATTTAATACCGCACCTAAATTAGCTGATGCAACTATATTTTGTATTTTTACATCGAATTCATGGGAAATTTCATTATCCATGACTCTCATTAAATCAACTGTTTTTTTAATACCTAATTTAGAGTCTTCTATAGATTTGGCACCTGTACACACTAATTTTCCAGAGCTGAAAATTAGATGAGCGGTTTTAGGTTCTGGTAATTTAAAAACTAATCCTGGGAACTGCTCACGGTTAAAAGTAACACCTTCTAAATTCTTGGAAACCTCCTTTAAATCTATATCTTTCCCTATACTGGCAGAAGAAACAATATTTTCAATTTTAATATTACTTTCAGCCGATTTATTATCAGTCAATTTATTACTTTTAGCCAATTTAAAACCTCACAATAAATATTTAAAAAAAGTAAGTAAGTAAAAGAATTATTAATTATATTATCCTATATAATATTATATTAATATAATATATAAATCTATTTTAATAAAATTTATATAATAAAAACTAATTTAAAAAATGAGAGTGTAAACTTTTATGGAGGTTTATCCATATTTTAGGTTTTCTTCATATATAAAAATCCAAAATTTAGAAAACCTCCACATTTTTTTACACCCTCTAAAAAATTATAAACATATTTTAAAATAAAAGGATATATGAAAACTAATTTAAAAAATTAAAATTTGTTATAATTAAACATTTGACAATTAATCATTAATCAAAGTATTAATTAAAAACTATATTAATTTATAAAATCAATTACAGTCATGTTATCAATAAAAAGGTTTGTATAATCTATTAAAATAAGCTTATAAAAAGTTATTGGGATTTGTGTAATTGAAATTTTTATAAATAGTTACAATAAGTTTTCTACATTTATATATATAATATTTTCGCTGATACTTTGTTTGTGTTAGCTATTGTTGTATATCAATATATTATTAAAATATAGGAAAGGGGTAAAATTGATTGAAGTGGAGATTAAATCAAAATTAAATGATTTTAATGTTGTTAAAGAAAGATTAAAAGAGCTTAACATAATTAAAGTTGGTGAAGAAGTTCAAGAAGACACTTATTTGGAACGAAACGATATAAAATTTGCTAAAAATGATAAAGCACTTAGAATAAGAAAAATCATTAAAGAAAATAATGAAACTATTGTTATTACTTATAAAGGACCTAAAATCAATAAAATTTCTAAAACAAGAGAGGAAATTGAGTCAACGGTTGTTGATGGAGAGAATATATTGAAAATTTTTGAAAAATTAGGATTTTATAGAGGAGGATTTGTTAAAAAAATAAGAGAAATTTATAAATTCAAGGAATACATTATAAGTTTAGATAATGTTGAAGGATTAAATCCATATATTGAAATAGAAGTTGATTTAGAAGATGATACGAATTATCAAGATTCTATAGATAAAATTTATGCTATTTTCAATGAATTAAACATAAGAAATGAGTTTGAGCGAACTTCATACTTAGAGTTACTTCAATTAAAAAATAAGAAGAAATAGAATGTTTAATTGGTAATAGCTATTCTATCTGAAAAATCCAAAGAGAACCACTCCTTCAAGAAAAATTTTTCATTTTTCTAAGGAGTAGATGAATTTGGGCATGTTATTATTTATTCTATATTATTAATAGCTTCTACCAATAAATCTATTGTTTTTTTAATATCTTTCATGCTTGCAACACTAACGGTCGTATGAATATATCTTGTAGGGACGGAAAGAACTCCAGTTGGAATACCTTCTCTTGTTAAATGAATAGCTGTTCCATCTGTTGTTCCACCATCACTTACTTCTAATTGATAATCAATATTTCCTCTTTTTCCAGCTTCGGTTAAAATCTTTTTTATTTTTTCAGTGACCATTATACCTCTCCCTCCAGCATCTACTAAAACAACTGCGGGACCTTTTCCAATTACTGCAGGAGCCTCCTTCATTTCAACACCTGGATGGTCTCCAGATACTGTAACATCAAGAGCAAAAGCTAAGTCAGGGTTTAATTTAAATGCTGATGTTTTAGCTCCTTTTAAACCAACTTCTTCTTGAACGGTTCCAACACCATAAACAGTTGCTTTTGTATTTACTCTTTTTAAGGTTTCTATCATTACATAACAACCAATTCTATTATCCAATGCTTTCCCCATGATTAAATCATTTGGAAACTCTTCAAAATCTCCTTTAAATGTTATTGGATCACCAAGAGATACTGATTTTTCGGCTTCTTCCTTTGAAAGTGCACCAATATCTATAAACATCTTGTCGTATTCAACAATTTTTTTTCTTTCAGCTGATTTCATTATATGGGGAGGTTTTGAACCAATAACACCAAATACATCTCCTTTTACTCCATGAATTATCACTTTTTGGTTCATTAACATTTGGTCGTTAATTCCACCAATTTTAGTAAATAAAATAAAACCTTTTTTATCAATATACTTTACCATAAGTCCAATTTCATCCATATGAGCAGCTAACATTACTTTTGTTGAAGATTCTCCTTTTTTAGTAGCTATTATATTACCTAATGAATCTTCTTCAATAAGATCAACATGTTCATTAAGTTCACTTTCAATAATATTTGCAATTTCTCCTTCAAATCCAGAAATACCTGGAGCAAGAGATAATTTTTTCATTAATTCCATATTTATTCACCTTTTTATTAATGATTAATTTTTATTTAGATTGAATTTAATTTAAAAGTTATTTAATTTAAATATAGCATTTTACTTAATATTTATAACATGCCTAATATTTATAAACTTTATTAATAATCTTTTAAATTCATTTATATTAAAATTTAATGATTTTATAAATATAAATATAATTTAGAAAATGTTATAAATATTAAGTAAAACACTATAAAATGATTTATAATGGTTTTAATAAAATTTTTAATAAATAATTTTTTTATAATAATAAATATTATTAAAATATATTAATTTAACATTATTTATATTAATTAAAATTTAAAATTAATAGATTTTTATTAAAATTATAGATTTTTATAAATTAATATTTAAAATTAAATGATTTAATAAAAAAATTTATAATTCAAAATTTAAAAACTTTTCCATACTGATCATATAAAATATGATAGTTTTCTCTAAAAGATTATTTTAATAGATTTGCATTATAGTTTACTTATAACTGCTTTTTCCATAATATCAATAATATTAATTGGATCATCAATCACATCCCATATTTTTAAACTTTCAGCTCCTTGATATACTAACATTTTAACTCCTGAAAGTGTTTTTCCGTCAACTTTTTTAGCATCTTTAATTAGTTTTGTTTCAATCGGATTATAAATTAAATCATATACTATTAAATCAGAATGAAGAATATTTTCATCAATTGGAGAAACATTAGCATTAGGATACAATCCTACTGGTGTAGCATTAATTAAAATATCACAGTCTTTAATATTTTCTTTCAATATATTAAAGTCCCCATAATTAAATTTAGTATCTTTATTAAAATCTGAAAAATTGTCGGAATTATTTAATTTATTTTTTAAATCATTAATTAGGTATTTAGATTTTTCAGTGTTTCTATTTAGAATTAAAAGTTCATTAATTCCTGAAATAGCAAGTTGGAAGCTAACAGCTCGGGATGCTCCACCAGCACCAAGAATAATAATTTTTTTATTTTTAAGTGAAGTGATTTTTTCAAGAGATTTAATAGCTCCAATACCATCGGTATTGTAAGCAATTGTTTTTCCATTCTCAAATTTAATTGTGTTAACAGCTCCAATCATTGCAGCAACAAAATCAATCTCATCCATGAATTTCATGACATTTATTTTATGGGGTATCGTTACATTTAATCCCTTTATATTAAGGCTTTTTGCTCCATTTATTGCATTGGAGAGATTTTCTTTTTTTACATTAAAAGGAAGATAAGCATAATCTAAATTCAATTCTTTAAAAACTGCATTATGCATAAATGTTGACAGACTATGACCTATAGGATCACCTATTAATCCAAATACTTTTCCATTTCCTGTAATTATCATTTTTATCCTCTTTTAAAAAGTATATGATCTAAATTTTTTCTATCTGAAAACCAGATCCTTTGAAAATCATGCCCTTTTTACAGTGCCTAATTTTTTAACTTAAAATAGCTATTTCTTTTAAGAAATTTAAACTTTTTTTCACATCTTCTATACTATTCATCTCTATGATAATAATATCAGCAAACTTATGTTTGGATAAAATAGAGAAAACCTCTTTAAAATCAATGTTGCCTTGACCTAAAGGATAGTGATAATCGAAGTCACCATTATTATCAGAGATATGTATGTGATTTATGGTATCAAAAAATAAATTAGTTTTTTTAAGTACTGTGTTAGCATGAGCAATATCTAAAGTCATATTTATATTGTTTGTTTTTAAGAAATCATTTAGCTCCATAGGATTTTGATACAAGTGACCTTCAATGTTAGGCATATTTTCAACCGATATTTTAACTCCTAATTTTTCTCCATAATCAAAACATTCTTTTATAGAGTTATTGGATAATTCAATAGATTTTTCCTTATAAAATCTTCCTAAAAAACTTATATTTCCTGGATGAACAACAACAAGATTAGCATCGATTTTATTTGCTAAATAAATAGATTTTTTCACTTCATTTACAGAGCTTTCTCTTATACTATGGTTTAGAGAAGCTATATTTATATCGGATATTGGGCAATGAACGGTATGTTTAAAAGAATAGCTTTCAAAGAACTCAGGATACTTATCCATATTTGGATATTCATATAGAAACTCAAGATATTTAATTTTTTCATTATCAAGATAATTTAATAAATTAATCACATCTTCTCCTTGAGAAGCCAATGTAGATACACCAATTTTCATTTAAACACCACATTATTATTTCCTATAATTAAACATCTAAAATTTATATCTAAATTTATAATATTATCCTATATTAATTTTTATAGTATTCTATTATAATAGTTTTGATAAAGTTCTTAATAAATAACTTCTTTTAAAAATAATTATTATAGTGATGTAAAAAATGTTTGTAATTAATCATTATTTTTAAATATCTGTATTGTTGAAAATTATTTTCAACTTAGGAGAATTTATTCACCTGTTTAAGAATTTCGAATTAATTATTAAGTTAATTTTTTAAATAATAATTTTTATTTTTTTATTTTTAAAAATAATAATCATAATTTTTTTCCCTAAATTTTCAAGATTCTCAAATCATTAAATCAACCATTAATTTTAGTTTAAATTATTATAAAACCATATTTTTAAAGTTTTTCCTTGCTTAAACAGTGATTTAATCCTTAAATAGCCTGGGGGGAGGGTGGGGAAATGCTGTCAACTTAAGAAATAAGTAATTTATGGTAAAATTAATCATGTTTTCCGCCTTTGGATTAGAGTATATTCGTGTTTTAAAAGTTTCTACTTAGATTTGTAACATATTTAAGTTTATTTTTTTGTTCAATTCTTTCAAAATATCTATTGGGTATAATGGCTATTAAATTTTTTTTATTTCTTCAATCATTGCTAAGAATTTTTGTTTTTTCTTATTTAACTAGGGTTCAAGTATTATATCTGTAATGTCGCTTTTATAAAGACCCACCAGTATGTTCATGTTTGGTTTGTATTCATATTTCAATTGTTTATTTTCTTTATTATCCTTAATTTATTGGGTGGCTTCGTTTTTATGTCTTGTAGGATGTTATGAATTAATATATTGGAATGAAAATCTTGCTCTACTGTTAATTTTGAACGTCCGGTGATATTTTCCATGTTAAGCTTATTTTTCAAAACATCAAAAGATTTTTCTATTTCCCATCTTTTAGCATATAAACATTTTATTTGTTCATAGTTAACTTCAT
>JAITOM010000368.1 GCA_031289975.1 Methanobrevibacter sp.
ATTAATTAAATATACTTTAATCTTTTGTTTTATTATTTAATTCTTTTTGATTGTTATTTATTTTAATAAAGAATAGATATAATCGGTTTTTATTTTGTGCTTTAGAAACTTATTAAATGCTTATCTTTATATATGAGTACTTACAATAAATATAGAATATTGGAATTTGGATGTTGTCATAATATATTAAATAATTTAAAAGATATTCATTTTCCATTTGAAATAGCTAAACTAATTATAGGAGTTGATTTTTTATGAAATTAAGAATTTTAGCGTATATGCTAATAGCTATTTTAGCTATTAATTGTGTAAGTTTTTCTAGGAGATGTATTAAATGAAATTTAGATATTTATTTTTATTATTTATTTTAATAAGTGGAGGTTTATCTTATGATTTCGCTGGAGCTGATTCATGGATGAATGTCACTGTCAACGGTGTAGCAAGTGTTTTAACTGTACTTAATAGTTTTCCCCTTGTGAATAATAGTGTAATCACTGATTGGCGGATTGATACTATAACTGGTAATGGTACTCCTACTGGTCCTGGTACTCGTGCTAATCCTATTAATTTAACTGGTGTAATTAATTATGGTGATCCAGTTATCGTTAATGTTAGCGAAGATCTATTTAATTTTACTACAACTGAAACGCATGGTCGATTAAGAATCAATATTTCAGCACCAAGTTCAAATAATAGTCAAAGTACTTGGCTTGGTCCTGCTGGTTATAATGATAATTCAGGGTATCGTTGGGATCCACCAGGTGCATGGTTCGCTTGGGATAATAGCATGTATAATTGGAGTAGTAGTGGATTAAGATATAGTCCTCATAACTACACAAGAAACACTGGTCAGACTATTCTTGTTAATTGGGTACAAGATAATTATGGTACTTATAATTATGATTCAAGATATCCTCCTAATGGTGCACCTAATAGTGTTTATTCACCTGATTTTGTTTGTAATGAAATAGGTGAATGGAAGGTTAGTATTTGGAGTTCTTATGCAAGAAACATGGAGAGATTGGGTATTGGTCGTGTTTATACTTTTAATATTACATTACCCAAATATGATTTAAACCTAAGCAAAGTCACTGGTCCTGTTTATCTAAATAGTTGGATCACTGCTACTGCTACTTGTATCGATGCTGATCACACTAAAACTGTTAATCCTTTCTGGGGTGGGGTAATTAATAGAACCAGTAATCAAAATCTCACTGCTGATTATTTAAAATTCAAGATCACTTATCCTGATAATCATACTCTTGAAAGTGGTAAAATACCATTTGCTAATAGAACCAATAGTAATTCATTCAATTATCAGGTAACTGCGAAAGGCAAGTATCTTGTTGAGGTTTGGGCTTATCGTAGTAATGATACTAATGTTCCTGTTAGGGCTTTTAATACCAATTCAAATTCTATAACATCTAATTCCCCTAATAATGTTTTATCTGTTAGTAGGGAGGAGTTTTATGTATAGGAAATTATTTTTATTTATAGTAGTGGTATGTTTGTGTTTTACAGGCTTGTGTTTTGTGGCTGCTGAAGATGAGAATGGTAGTGCCTATGACAACGATACTTTTGACAATATTATTGATCCTCCTGTTCCACCTGCACCTCCTACTCCACCTGCACCTAATCCTAATGAACCTAATCATGTTGGTTCTGATTCATATGCTGGAATTCCTTTGAATAAAACTGGTTTAGGTTATTTTGGACTAATTATTGGTGGATTATTAGTATTTAGTTGTTTAATTAGAAGAAAATTTTAGGAGTAATTTTTTATGAAAGATAAAATAATAGTCATGTTTTTAGTAGCTATTTTAACATTAAGCACATGTAGTGCAAGTACATACATTATTTCTTTTAGAAACGGGGATATTATTACTAATGATTGGACGGGGTATAATTGTATGTCTAATCCATCCCCTATTCATAATCTTAGTATGAATGATTCTTATTATAATGCACATGTAAATAATCTATGTTTTGGGATTCCTTTTAAAAATAATACCGATAGTCTTGATATTAAGTATAGGTTTTATAGATTAGAGAATATTACAACTGATCCAGCGAATGAAACTTTAAAAACTGCTGATTGGGAATTGTTCACACCATAGGGGAGGGTTGAATAAAACAAATTCCATCCCATCCCATTATGAAGATATTAATATTAAATGTAGATATCATTATATTAGTAAGTAATGCAAATACTTCTAAAATAATTATAGTTATTTTCAATTTAACTTAATTAAAATTTGGTAATAATTGTTGTTTGCATGAATCATATAGTCAAGAACCAAATTTTTGGCACTTTAAAAACTTTAGTTTTAGCTTAGAAAATCTTTAATTTTCTCTATTTTCAAAATTTTTTAATTTTATTAAAATATTTTAATTTTTAAAATTATTCTTTATATTTTTATTAATTTAAAATTTATAAAAATAAGATATTTAAAAATAATGATTACTTACAAACATTTTTTACATCACTATATTTAAAAATTTTTATTAAATTATTCTTTAAATTATTCAAATTTTAATTTAAAGAGATATTAAACTTTTTTAAAAATTTAATGATAATATATTATGTTAATAAAGTTAAGCGAAATACTATATTAGATCTAAGTAAAAAGTTAAACTAAAAAGAAAAACCTTTAAAATTATCTAAATTTTTTCAATCTTGTTTACAAATTCATCGACTTTATGGGTAAATGATGATTTAAAATCTTTTCTTGAGATTTTTAATG
>JAITOM010000124.1 GCA_031289975.1 Methanobrevibacter sp.
CACAAGCAGTTATAACATCTAAATTATATTTTTCTTCCAATAATTTAATGCACACTGTTGTATCTAAACCTCCACTAAAAGCAAGAACAACTTTATCCAAAATATCACCATTATTATTATTAATAGATTTAATCTAATATAAGTAAAAACGAATATTAGTATATATTCAATTATATTATTAAATAAAGAAAAACTTCGTTTTTCTAAGTGAAATAAAAAATTTCACTAAAGAAAATCAAAGATTTGTTATCGAAGATTTTTCGTTTCTAACTTTAAAAACTAAAAGTTTTTAAAATAAAAGAAAATAATTTTACAGAACACTATATTAGGAATATGACAAATTTAGCTAATAAACTATACTCTAAATTTAAGAAGTCTCCCTTTTTTATTTTTAACAATGATTTCTGCATTTATTGTGGGGATCGTTGCAACATCTTGAGGATGAAAAGGACCATAAACATTACTATCAACACCCACAAAAGAAGGAATTTTATCAAAGAAAAGTATTGGTTTACTGAGAACTTTATCATTGATGTTTAATTTTTCATGAGTTTTAGAATTATTAAAATATCTTTCTTCATCTTCAAAAACAATAAATTGACCATTTTCATTAAAATTATTATCATTTGAAATATCTTTTTTTGTGTGATTTGAATTATTATTATCCTTTAGCGAACCTGATTCATTAACATTAAGCTTATTATTAGTTATAAGATTATTTTCTTTATTAAAGTCTTTATTAGGTTTATTATCACTTATGGAATTATTATTCTGATTTATTGATTTAGATTTTTTGTTTTTAATTTCATTTGATGAGATATAATTTTCCTTATAATTTATATTAGAACTTTTAGGTTTAAGATCATCTGAATTTAAAGATTGTTTCTGACTTTCATCATTAGTATCCTTATTAATTGAATTATCATCTTCAATTGAAACATTATCATTGTTTGTAGTGCTTTTAATCTTATGACTAATTTTTGATTTATGTACTTGACTATTAATACTCTCTTTTTTCTCATCCTCAATTATTTTAGCTTTTTTAATTTCATCGAATTTAGCTGAAATCTTATTTCGCTTATTATTACTATTATTATTAAAAGTTTCAGGACTATTGGTATCTAAAATTGTTGATGTTTTTAAATTATGCTCATGAGAATTATCAAATTCCGTATTTTGGGGTTTAAGATTCTTAAATTCTATATTTTCATTTATTAAATCTGTAGAGATTCTTTCACGATGAACTTTTAAGGTTTCAATAATTGAAAAATATAACTTTTCCTCCTCAGAAGTTAAATTAAGAGGAGTCATATCTAAAAAGTCAAATTGAGGTTTTCCTGAAAAAAGATGATATGAACGATGAATATTCATTATAGCAGTATTAGAAATTTTCTGTTCTCTCTTCTCATAGATTTCAGTGATTATTGCTATTGATTTCTTGCGTACATGATTTTCTTCTGAAAAAGGATCATCAGTAATACTCTCTTTAAGGTCATTGATAAATTTCCTTACTTTCTCATAAAAATCATTATCTACTTGGGATAGGGAGCTATTACCACGTTCTTTTTTTTGTATTAATCTCAATTTCTGAAAAAAATCCTCCAATTTAACTCCTCATAGAATTATTGAACACAGGAAATCACCTATTTAGAATAAATACCTAGAGTATTCTTTCTAAATAGACTATATAAATATACAAATAAATATAGAATCAATTTTAAAATCTTATTTATGAATTAACCGATACAATGAATTTAAAAGAAAAATAGCTATTTAATCTTAAATAAGATTAAACAATAAAATATTCATTAGTAAAAATTTAAATCTTTATTCTTCATCTTCCATTCTTGGAGCAAGTAAAAAGCTTAATTCCCCATCTTCAGTAGCCATTTTAAGTTTAAGAGTTAAAGGCATATTTTCTCCAAGTTTAATACTACTTATATCAGAAAATTTATCTGCCTTAAGCATTTCACGTATTTTATCTAAAGAGTAAGTTGATTTAACTGATTCACCTACTTTTTCTCCATGGATATATTCGATTTTCGCATTTCCAAAATCACCATTAGCTGATATTTTGAATTTATCACTATCAACACTGAAAGATATTTTATCAGAAAAAATGTCAACATCAGCAATAGAATCTTTTAATAAGGAGAAAGGTATCTCAAACTCTGTTGGATAATCTACTTCAGGTGGAGTAGGTGGTTCATCCTCAATATCTATAAGTCTAATTTTAAATCGACGTTTTGCCACACCAACAAACACTAAAATAAGATTACTTTCATCAAGAGATAATAATACTCTATCATCACTTTTAGAACGCCTTAAAACTTTCATTAATTCATTAGTATCAACATTAATCTTTTCATCTTCATCACAAACAAATTCGTCGAATACACTCGCTTTTAATTCTAAATGGATAAATGTTACATGTCCACGGTCTAATGCATCTAATTTAAGACCTTCACTATTAGTTTGAATTTGCACTTCATCAACGATTGATGAAATAGCTTCAAAACTTGTCTTTAATATATTTGGATCACTTAATTCAGCTTTAAACATTAAAAAACACCTTTTATCTGAATTTACAACTTGATTATTTATACATAATATAAAAGATTATTCTTTTATATATATAATTTATACTTAATAAATATATACCTTAGAAATAAACATATTAGACTCCTGCACACAATATGTTACAAAAATTTAATTAAGTTAAATTGAAAATAGCTATTACTATTTTAGAAGTATTTGCATTACTTACTAATATAATGATATTTAGTATTTTTAATTTAATTGATTTTTATAAATTTTATCAATTTGTAATATATTATGACCAATATTGCCCTGCATATATCTAATATAACTTATATCTAAAATAAAACATTATATAGCAAATTTAGTTTTTATTATATTTATATCTGATTTATTAAATACTTAGATTTATTAAATACTTAAAAAATAAAAATTGATTTTATGATAATAGAGAATTCCAAGTTAATATTCATGAAATAATATCCATGAAAATTCTCTTAATAACAGTTTAGATATTAAACTATTTAAATATAACTATTTTATTTTCATGAATGAAACTCATTAAAACTATTATAATTAAATGAAAAACTAATAAAAAAAGTATTAAATTAAATAAAAGAATAATAGAAAGATGGGAAATGAATCATTAATTATTCTTTTTTATCAATAAATAGCTATTTAACTATGAAAATAAAATTATTTAACTAAAGAATAAATAATTCATTGAATAAAATATTAAAAGATAATATAAATAAAAAAGAAAAAAATGGAGTATGAAGTATTATACATATTAAATAAAGGAATACATATTAAATAAAGGAATACATATTAAATAAAGGATTATAGTTTCATCCGTTGAATTTTTCACAGCCTCAATTTTTCCTTAAACTAAATTTATTAAAATTAAATTTGTTATTTTTAAAAAATAATTAAAATAAACCATTTAATTTTACATTAATAAAATATATTAAATAATTTTGAAAATCAAAATATTTTAATAAAAATTAAAAAATTTTAAAATGCAAAAAATTTGGTTCTAAACTATGAATAAATAAAATTATAGATTTTTATAACATGATATTTAAAATTAAATAATTATAGTCATTTGGAAAAGTTCTTAAATTTTGGATGAAAATTTTTTTTATTAAATTATTTAATTTTTAATATTACTTTATAAAAATCAATAATTGTAAATTTTAAATAATTTAAACATATTTTAAATAATATAAATGATTTTAAATAATATTTTTTAATAAATAATATTTAATTTTAAAGAAAGTTATTTATTAAGAACTTTATCAAAACCACTATAATAAAAAAAATTATCATTTTAAAATTTAAGAACTTTTCCATAATGACTATAAAACAAAAAACATAAAGTTTTATAGTAACATTTTTTTATAAGTAAAAAATCTACAATAAATATTTTAAAATTAAATTAAGGAGTATAATATCATGATAGAAAAAGAAATTACTTTAAACCCTGAAAAAACCTTAGAATATATTAAAAACAATGTTAAAAAACATGACACATTAGAATTATCTTACAATAGAGTTTATGCTCCTGGAAATGTTTTAGATATTAATATTGAAGAGGATTGGGGAGATAAAGCTTTAATAGTTTCTCTTCGTTTGAATGGAGAGCTTGTTAATGATGTTGTAAGGGTCAATATGGAAAATATTAAAAATGATCTTTTAGAAGTAAGACATGTTGTTGATGATAATAAGGACATCATAATTACTGTAGAATAACTTTGTTTAATATTATTAATCGATTAAAAATATTAATAATAAATTATAGTATTCTCGCTTGTTTAATCATCTGTTTTTTAATGATACAAGTTTTTATTTTAAAAAATTCTGATTAAACTTAAAGTTTAGATTTTTGAAGGAAAAAGTTTGAATACATTTTGATCAAACTTTTTTTAAAAAAAGTTTGGGTGTGATTTTATGGTAAAAGAAATGAAAATGGATTGTGATTTAGCTATTGAATATATTATGAATAATGTAAAAGAAAATGATAGATTAGAATTATCCTACAATAGAGTATTTACTCCAGGAGAAGTCTTAAACATTGACAATAGCCATTATAATGGAAAAAATGGTGCTAAAGTTCTTATACATGTATTAGAAGGTAGTTCCAGCTCTACTGTTGAAGTTGATCTTGAAGAAATTAAGGATGATTTAATAGAAATTAATCATATACCTAAAAATGGAGAAGAAGTAGTCATATTAATAGATAAATGTGAATGAATATATTGGAATTAAATAATTATGTGAATTTTATTGAATATTAATAGTTATTTTAATGTTTCCATATTAGAGAGTTTTTCTAAACTTTCAACGGCTTTAACTTTAACATCAATATTTTCTTCTTTAATAGCTGCAATTGTATTTAATCCACTTCCAGTCACAATTGCAAAATTATATGCATCTATTTTTGTATTATAGACTAATTCTCGTGGTTTTCCTATTTTATAAACAGGAATTCCTATACCATTAATGGTTGAAAGTAAATTCTTTGTATCTTCTCTTGCAACCACAGGAATTTCTTTTACTGATGATAAAAGTTTTTTATTCCCTTCTTTATTCTTGCTAACAGTTGTTAGATCTTTGAATATGTATATTACATGAGGATCAAGAGAAGATCCGCTGTAAGCAATTAATTCTATAAACTGGGGATTAGATTTAATTTCTAAAAGACCACCATATTTAGGGGTTGATAATATCCCATTGTTAATTAAAATTCCATCAAGAGACAAACTACAAATTGTAGCTATTCCAATCTCATTACTATCACCAACATTATCAACCACTTTATAGTATGGACTAATATACTCTGATAGATTTTTGTATGTATTATACATTATGTCAATTGAATTATCAAGGTCTTCCTTTTTTATTATTGATATATTTGTTATTAAATTTCCATTGTAAGTTTCAACATCAAAATCTACTTTTTCAAATAAGTTCCAAGCTTTTGAAAGTATGAACTGTACTTTATTATTAATATTACACTTCCCTTGTTTTAATATAGTTTCTTTTGGATTTGTTATTAGGTTTAAATCCTTATATCTATATATTTCTTCTTTTAACTTTATATTAACATCGTATCCTTCTTCATATATTAAACAAATTGGAGTTACTCCCCCAATAATAGACATTCCAAACATACCTTCATTAACTGGAATACCCAAAGCATCCTCACTATCTTCACCTATATTTAAAACTCCTCCAATACCAACTTTTTTTAATTTCTCTAAAATATTCAATGTTTTTTCTTTTGAATTAATAGGAAGCATGTTGAAAACAGCTGGAATGGTTCCTGTTCCAAATTCTAAAACATCCCCCACTGAAGTCATTTTATTGGTGGAAAAAGCTTCTAAAGGACTTATAGAGGTGTTTTTAAAGGATATTAATTGGGTAAACTGTTTGGGTATATAATCTTCTACTTCTAAGAGACCACTGTATAATGGTCGTGAAGTAATACCATTAGATAAAAGAACACCATTGATTGTTGTTGCACAAACCGTATTAATTTTAATTAATTCTTCATTCCTAACTTTTTCTTTCTGATAATTAACATATGGACTAATAGCTAAACCTGATTGAAAACCTTTTTTTATTGTTTCTAATAATCCTTCTTGATGATTGAAATTTGACGAGCAAGTTATAACATTCCCATCATTAGTGTTAAAGTCAAAAAAAGAGTAATAAATCATTTCTTCAGATTTTGAAAATATAAAATCTACATGATCATAAATTAGTCCTTTATTTAGCTCTTCTTCTCCTAAATTAGTTATAATTCTGCCTGAATTGCCTTTACGTTCAGTAAATCCTCTTTCATCCAATATTTTAAGATGATATCTAACAGCTCGTTCACCAAGATTAAAACCCCTATATTGTAATTCTTTAGCTATTTTTTTAGAACCAACGACTTTATCATGTTCATTTATAATTCTAAGAATTTCAATCATTTTATGTTCGGAATCTGACATTATTCACCTTAAAATATTTGATTATATTGTTTAAATAATAATATGAGCAACAATTAATTTTTCATTGGGAAATTACTAAAATAGGTAATAGTTACATGATACAAGTAGAACTATCTAATGTTATGAAGATAATGGCTTTTTTTAGCTATTTTCACGATTATGGCATGGTTTCATTTTTGATAATATATTATTATTTTTTTTATTGATTTATATTTAAATAAATGAAAATTTATTATAATACTATTATTTGATGTATTATTAGATTTATAAAATATTATATTCATAATGATTTAACCATGTAAGGTCCTTCTAAATTATAACCAAATTTTTTGTAGTAATTTCTTGCTCCTATTCCGCTCATAATAGCTAATTTTTCTTTTCCATGGGAAATAGCTAATTTTTCAGCTTTTAAAAGTAGACTTTCGCCATAGCCTCTATGTTGACCAATATTCATGTTTTCATCTCCTATTTTCATCATATTCCCATAAATGTGGAGTTCACGAACTATAGCTGTTTTATTATTGATTTCAATTCTGTGAGCATCATTGGAAGGTATTCTAAGTCGTAGAAAGCCAGCTAAAAATTTTTCTTTTTTATCTTCATAAGATAAAAATATTTCATATCCATTGGATGCGTTGTATGATTGTTTAAATAGTTTAAAGTCATCGATTGTTAAGTCAGTTATATTATTTTTGTTGTGTCCTATTTCACGGCATCTGATGCAATTACATTCGATATTATCTTCTTTTAGTTTATTATAGACAAGCTCTCCAAGATTTGATTTTTTAACTCCTGCTTTAATGAGTTTGGATGGGATATCTCTTTGGATTCTCATTGTTCTAACCCATTTTGGAAGGATTTTTTTTATTTTGACAATTAATTCAATTGCTTCTTCAGTTGTGTAAGGTTGGTATTTACCATCCGTCCACATTTTATATATTTCACTTCCTTTTGTGACAAGGGTGGGATAAATTTTTATCATATCGGGTTTGAAATTATCATCATTAAATATTCTTTTAAAAATTCTCATGTCCATTTCAGGGTTTGAAAGAAGTCCTGGCATTAAGTGCATTCCAACTTTAATTCCAGAGTCTTTTAATATTCTTGTAGAGTCAATTACATCACCAACACTATGACCTCTTTTTATTTTTCTATATACAAAATCATAAGTTGTTTGAACACCTAATTCAACTCGTGTAACACCCATATTAAGCATTCTATTAACATCTTCTATTTTACAATAATCTGGTCTTGTTTCAAATGTCATACCCACACAACGAATATCTGAATTTTCATTAACTTTTTTAGAGTCATCCAATAAAATATAGTCATTAGGAGGATATTTTTTTACTATATCATCATCTATTTTTTTAGATAAGTCAGAACCATTTGATTTAGATGTTTTAGTCAAGTTGTAATCATTCATTCCTTTAAGGCAACTTGATATGAACCATTCTTGATAAGATAAGTCTCTTGATGGGAATGTTCCTCCCATGATTATTAATTCAACTTTATCTATTGGATGACCTATTTTATCCAATTGTTTTAATCTCTGATATGTTTGCTGATATGGATCAAAATTAAACATTCTTGCTCTAAGTGCTGCTGGTTCTTCTCCTGTGTAACTTGGAGGAGCCACATCACTTTCAGGACAATATAAACACCTTCCATGAGGACACTTATGCGGATGGCACATAACAGCCACGATAGCTACTCCAGATATTGTCCTTGTTGGTTTCTTCTGCAAAGCATAATAAACCTCTTTTTTTTCATTCTCTTTTACATATTCAAGTATTTGAGAATTAGTCATGAACTTCTCCAATTTAAACTCATTACAAACAACTCTCTTAGCTCTTTCTAAATCCCTTCTTGTTTTTATATTCCCATTTAGAATATCTTCTATTAATAAACGACATGGAATTTCCATAAAATTTAATTCCCCTAAAAAACATATAAATTCTTATTAAAAATTTAACATTTTTATTTTATAGTGTATGAAATAATGTTTTTAAGTAAAGAAAAAATAAAAAATTTTTTCTAACTTAAAACAAGTTTTAAGTAAAGAAAAGCTTCGCTTTTCTAAGTAAAATAAAAAATTTCACTAAAGAGAATCAAAGATTTTCTAAGTTAAAACTAAACTTTTTAAAGTGCGAAAAATTTGATTTTAAATTATAATCTTGATTAAATTAGTTAATTTCATTTTTAATCCAGTTTAAATAAGAATCGGATGTTTTCAATATAGGCAATGCAATTATGGCTGGATTTTCATAACTATGGAGTTTTTTTACTCTTTTAATAATTTCATCCAATTTATCTTCCATAGTTTTTAGTATTAGAATCGATTCATTATCTTTTTCAATCTTATTTTCCCACCAGTACAATGATCTAATACTTTTTATAATATTAGAACAAGCAATTAATCTTTCTTTTAAAAGATTTTCAGCTATTTTGACTGATTCTTCTTCATCTGAACATGTTATATATACTAAAACCATCATTTTATTAATTCC
>JAITOM010000133.1 GCA_031289975.1 Methanobrevibacter sp.
AATAAATAAATAAAAATTATTATTTAAAAAATTAATTTAATATTAATTTGAAATTTATAAAAATAAGATGTTTAAAAATAATGATTAATTACAAACATTTTTTACATCACTATAATTAATATAACTTATTTTAAATAAATATATTATAATAAGTGTTTTGCAAAATTATTTTCTTTTTATTTATATATTAATTTATTTAAGGGTATATTCCATAAGTCCTTAAGTATTTTATAATGCTTATTTCCCGATATTACATCTTTAAAAATTATTTTAAGATGAGAAAAATCTTTTAATCAGATATAAAAATCCAATTAAAACCAGGGATTTAAACCAATAATTTTAATTTTCCACTGGTTAAAAACCTTTAAATCAGTTAAAAAGTATAATAAATACATTTAGAATTTAAAAAATTTATTCCATCTCTTTTTTACTTATTTTATCCTTTTTGTTCTTTTCATATTTATACTTTTTCCTATTTTTTTTCTCTGTTATAATTGCTTGTTTTTTACATTTAATTTTTCTTAAAAATTTTAATTCATACTTGTCTGTGCCTCATTTATTAAGCTTTATATAGTCTAATATTATACTATTATTACTACAAATTAATTTTAATTTAGTTTCCAAATATAAGACCATATATACTATTTAAGGTTGTGTTAAATTGAGTATAAAAGAAATAAATGGATTTAATGAAGTGAATATTGATGAAGAACTTAAAAAATTAGGTAGAAATGCTGATATGATGAAGGATATTAATCATTTCGTTCATAAACCTATTATTAAGGATATAATTGATGAATTTGATGATAAATTCAATTCCAATATGGGTCGTCCAGCAATTCCACGAACTTTAATATTTGGAGTTATGTTATACGCATTTAATAAAAATAGGCACTGTAAAATTAGCATGGATTTTCACAATTGAAAAATTGAAAACCGATGATAAAAGTTTAATGACATGTATATTGTCTAAACTTTTTCTGCTACAAATCCAAATTCCATCCTCTTTTTACAGTGCCATTTTTTTTATGATTTCACCATGAAAAAAATTAAGTTTTGATCTATTGTAAATGTATTATTAGTTATTTTAGTTTTTTATTTTTGAAAATTAAATTTTTTTAAGGTTATTTTCATGACATGATAATTTTTAACCATTAATTCAATCATGGAACATCCCATTAAAATTCAATTAAATATTTGCAATCAGAAATTATTTTTATTTCTTTAAAAATATAGGCTAAAAGTTTGATGATCCGTATATAGTGTTAAATTTTTTTTGTCTAAAAACTAATTTTTGGATTTTAAATTTCCATGCTAATTTTACACTGCCTTTATAGAGTACTATAAATTTAGCATGGATTTTTCCATTGAAAAATTAAGAAAATATGCTTAAAAATTCGATGACATGTATATGATCTAAATTTTTTTTGCTTAAAAATCAAAATTTTGGGTTTTAAATTTCCATCCTCTTTTCACGGCACCATTAATTTTCCTTTATAATCACTATAAATATAAAATAGTTTTATTCTTTTATTAAAAGACTAATTCTTCATTAAATAAAGAGAGAGAGAGAGAGAGAGAGAGAGAGAGAGCTTGTGATTAATTTTTAAATCTTTTTATTATCTTTCATTTGATTTTAATCGTTTACATTGATTTTTATTTGATTATATTGATTTTATTAATTCCTAATTTTAAAAATTAAATAGTAACATTTAAATATGGGTAAAAATAAAATATATTTTGGCATTGCAAAAAAAATTAGGTGTTAAACTATAAAAACCAACATTCCAGATTTAAATTTCCATCCTCTTTTTACAATGCCTATGATTTTATAAGTTAAATATTATAATTATGTTTATTTGATTTATATTCTTTATTAAATTATTATTTAAATATGGAGATTTATAGAAACTCTGTTTATTACAGAAGTTTGAGGAAAAGTTTATTTAGAAGAGATGATTGATTTGAAAGATTTAAATGATTTAAAACCATGCGATAAGGTTAAAGGTTATCCAATAAGAACTAATTATTATTTTAGAAGACTCAGTGAAATATTACCTGGTATGATTGATTTGGTATTACTTACTTTACCATTTATTATTGTATTATTCAATGCTTATTATTTCTTCCTGATTTTTATAAATATATTGGCTTTATATTGGTCTTTTCGAGCATTTAGATATTTATACGGGATTTATAAAGGTATTAGAAGTTATAACATTGAGTTAAAAATAGATTGGATAAATCTAATTAAAAATAAGTATAATACACAATATCAAAAACTCAAATATGTTCTTATTTACCCAGTTTATAAAGAAAATTTGGAAACTATTGAAAAATCAATAGCTGGTTGGGTAAATAGTGATATTGATACTAAAAAAATATCTTTAGTTGTTGCATTGGAAGAGAAATATTCACAAAAAGGTATAAAGAATTTTAATTTTATTAAAAATAAGTATGGTGATAAGTTAAGAGAGATTATTATAGTTGTTCATCCAGTAATTGAAGGTGAAGTTAAGGGTGTGAAAGGAGCTAATATTAATTATGCTAGTCGTGAATTTGTAGATATTTTAAAAACTCGTGGTGAAAGTTTAAATGAGTATCTTTTGTTTACTTTTGATAGTGATCAGATCCCTCATAGAAAATATATGAGTGCTATAACTTATAAGTATTTAAGTCAGGATAATCCATATAATAAATTTTATACAAGTGCAGTTTCTACTTTTAATAATAATCTGTGGAGAGTTCCTATATTAATTCGCTTGTTTAGTAGAGGTTTAACACTTACTGTTATGCAAAACTGGGCTTTAAAGAAATGGTCTAATATTTCTCCTGATTGTTGGAGTTCTTATGCTGTGAATTTAAAAACAGTTGCAGATGTTGGTTTTTGGCTTCCTGATGTTGAAAGTGATGATACATCTTTCTTTTGGAATGCTATATTACATTTTGATGGTGATTTTCAAGGTGTTGAAACTTATGTCCCAACATTTAATGATGCTGTTGAAAGTACAAGTTTAATTAAATCTTATAAAGCCCTTTATAGACAACAATATCGTTGGGGTTGGGGAATAGTATCTTTTAGTAATACAATAACTGGAATGTACTATAATAAGAAGATCCCCTTAAAAAAAAAGTTTGATATGCTCTGGAATTTCTTTATTAATCATTTTTTTATGAGAGTAGTTAGTTTTTTAATTGTTCTTGGTGTTCTAATTGTAAATATTTTACATCAAGTATTATATAGTTCTCATCACTATCTTGGAGATGTTTTGCCAGATCACAGTCAAATAGTGGGAGATCATGTTAATTCAATTAATTTGTTGGACAGCATATTTACTTTGGCATCGCCTTTTCTAAACTTAGTTAACAATCATGTTCTTGAATTTAGTTTCCACCCTATTATTGGTTGGTTATTAATATCTATTTTCTTTTTAAATATTCCAATTTTTTTCTTACAGAGAAAAATATGTCCTTTTCCAAAAGATTGGAAGGGTTTAAGTAGAATAATAAGAGTTTCATATGATTTTATTAGTATTGGATTCATTATAATTAATTTACTTACTTTTGGTATGATCCCATATGTGTTAGCAAGATTTAAATTAATGTTTGGGCAACGTCCAAAAAGTTTTTTTATTACAAAAAAATATAATAAATAAGGGAAGGGGTGGGGAACAATGTTCTCCACCCTTATTTTTAATTTATTAGATCGATTTTCTTTTATTTTAACTATAATTCTATCAAAATAGATTTTTATTTATTTAATTCATTTATTATGCATTGTCAAAAATTTGGGTGATAACAATTGTTTTAATTACAATATATAGTTTAAATCGAAAAGTTTAAAAGCATTGAAATCAAATTAATACAATATCACCCCCCGATATTAATATAGCGAACTAAGTCTCCTGTTTTATACAAATATTTATCCCATGTTGTTTGGCTGTATGGGTTGAGTATAAATTTTTCTTCATTTAATTCCAGATTGTTTAAGTATCCTTTAGATAAACCTACACCTGATGTGCACAGTTCTCCTACTTCTTCTATTGGTAACAATTGATGATTATTATCTAAAATATAAGCTTTCATATTAGAAATAGGTCTACCTATGTTATTATCTTGAGAATTGTTATTGACAAGAGATACAATTGTTGTTTCTGTAGACCCATAACGATTTATTATTCTTTTATCTGTTTTTTTAAGTTTATTAAATAATTCATCAGTTAATTTTTCACCACCAGAACTTATTATTCTTAAAGTTTCTAATTTATCTAAATCATCCACCAATAAATTTAATACAGAAGGTGTTAAATCAATATAACTTACATTATTTTCATTTAAGTTATTTATTAAATTATTAATGCCTTTATAAAATTCATTTTCATATATAACTATAGTGTATGAAATAATGTTTGTAAGTAAAGAAAATCAAAGATTTTCTAATTGAACAAGTTCAATAATGAAATTTTTTAAATTACATCATAAATGTCAAATTTTTAATTAAAAAAA
>JAITOM010000074.1 GCA_031289975.1 Methanobrevibacter sp.
TTCTCCGTTTTTAAAAATAATAATTATACTTTTTTTAATTAAAAATTTAGTATTTATAGCATAATTTAAAAAATTTCATTATTGAACTTGTTCAATTAGAAAAACGAAGTTTTTCTTTATTGAAATTTTTTATTTCAATTAGAAAATCTGAAAGATTTTCTTTAATTACAAACATTATTTCATACACTATAGATATTAATATTAAAATTTTAAATTTAGAGGCACTGTAAAAAGAGGATGGATTTTCGCGAATGAAAAATTAAAAATATAGGCTAAAAATTTGATGACCCATATATGCATTAAATTTTTTCTGCCTAAAAACTAAATTTCAGATTTTAAATTTCCATGCTAATTTTACACCGCCAATTTAGATATTAAATGTTTAATTTTATAGTCATTTTGGAAAAGTTTTTAAAATTTGGATGATAAATTATTTAATTTTAAATATTAATTTATAAAAATCTATACTTTTAAATTTTAAATAATATAAATTTATTTTAACTAATATAACTAATTTTAAGTAAATATATTATAATAATATTTATTTTTAAAAAAGTTTATTTATTAAGAACTTTATCAAAACCACTATAATATAATTTTTAAAAACAATTACTAATTATAGTTTAGAACCAAGTTTTTTGCACTTTAAAATATTCTAATTTTTAAAATTATCTAATAGAAGTTATCAATTTATAATTAAATAGTTTATTTTATTTATTTTTTAAAAATAATAATTTTAATTTTAAAAAATTGATTTTAGTAAAAATTAAAACTAATAGTTTTTGCAAAAATTTAAGTTTTATACTATAATACAATTTTTATAATATCATTTTTTATTTATAATAATCACTTCGTCATAATATAAATTATATAATATTTATCATTTAATATAAAATATAATTAATGAGATATAATATAGTGTTCTGCATAATTAATGTATTTTATTATTCAAAAAATTTTTTGCAAATTATTTTTTCAAATATTAATATTTGTCTTTTAAATTTAATTTAAAGAAATGAAAATTATTTTTGATTGTAAATATTTAATTGGATTTTGTAAAATTAAGATTTTGTAAAATTAATATATAAGTAAAAGAAAATAATTTTACAGAACACTGCAAATAAATTTTTTTTAATAATTAATATAATATCAAATAAATTGTTAAATTTTTATTAAATTTTATATAATGGATTATAGTCATTTTGGAAAAGTTCTTAAATTTTGGATTATAATCTTTTTTATTAAATTATTTAATTTCAAATATTAATTTATAAAAATCTATACTTTTAAATTTTAAATAATTTAAATATATTTTAATTAATATAAATAATTTTAAATAAATATATTTTAATAATATTTATTTTTAAAAAAGTTATTTATTAAGAACTTTATCAAAACTATTATAGTATGTAAAATATAATTGATTACTAAAGAATAACTTTTAATAATATTTAGTGATACAATGATAGATAGTCATTTTCATGGAGATTCAAGAACTGTAGAAGATTATGAGAAGATGTCGATTGGAGGAATATCAGAAGCAATTAATTGTTCCTATTACCCCTATGAAATAATAAAACCATCTATACTTATAACTCATTTCAAAAGAATATTATATTTTGAAAAAGAAAGAGCTGAAAAGGAAGGAATAAAATTAAATGTTGCATTAGGAATTCATCCAGCAAATGTATTTCCAAAATATAAACCAGTGATAGAAGAAATAAAAAAGTCAATCAATGAACAAGAAATAGTAGCCATTGGAGAATTAGGTTTAGAAACAATGAGTTGTGAGGAAATAGATATATTCACTAAACAGTTATTAATAGCCGATGAAACTAAAACAAAAGTAATAGTTCATACACCACGCCAAAATAAATTAAATGTAATAAAAAAAACAAAAGAAATCTTATCAGAGAATATTGATCCCAAGTTAGTAGCTATTGACCATATAAATAATGCTGTTCTTGATGAAGTAATTGATGAAGGATATAAAGTTGGTTTAACAGTTCAACCAGAGAAAATGACAAGCGATGAAGCTATAATCATCCTTTCTAATAATGGTTTTGATAAATTCATGTTAAACAGTGATTCAAGCTATTCTAAATCTGATGTTTTATCAGTTCCAAAAACAGTTAGGCTGTTAAGTATAGAAGGATACAGAAAAAAAGATATAGAGAAAGTTTCTAAATTAAATGCTAAAAACTTTTTTAACTTATAATTTTTGTTATGTTTTGAGGGCACTGTAAAAAGAGGATGGAAATTTAAAATCGCCATGATACTATATCAATGCAAAAGTTTTCTAATAATTAAATTGATTAGGGCATTAATTATTTTACTATAGTTTCATTAACCTTTAATTTAATGCATCGATACTATTCGTCTTAATCAAATTCAATATTGGTTATACATTTTTGAAATGATAAGTATACATATCATGAGCGAACATTAATTTTAACAATATATTAAATTTTTCTTTAAATTTAGAAATGATAAGTATATATATCATGAGCGAACCCAAAAATAACAATGAAACACCACAAACTTTACATTCTCATTAAATAGAAATCTTTATTAAGAAAAAAATTAATAATCTAAATAAATATAACTCCTCAAGTTAATAATTAAAAGTTTTTTTTGATAAAAATAAAATCTTAAAAACTCCTATAAGAAAATCATATTAAATATAAATATAGTGTATGAAATAATGTTTGTAAGTAATGAAATTTTTTAAATTACATAATAATTGTCAAATTTTTAATTAAAAAAATTATAATTATTATTTTTAAAAATAAATAAATAAGAATTATTATTTAAAAAATTAATTTAATATTAATTTGAAATTTATAAAAATAAGATGTTTAAAAATAATGATTAATTACAAACATTTTTTACATCACTATATAAAAATCTTTGATTTTTTATTATTCATATAATTTGTTTATTATTCGTATTTTATAAATTAATATAATTTTAAATAATATTTTTAATAATAAAAGAATATTAAACTTTTAACTTAATTTTTTCTTATTTTATGATAAATTTTAAATTATTTTTTATTATAAAATAAGAAAAATGAAAATTAGTCATTCTTAAACATCTAATTTTTAACTATATATTAAAATAAGGAATAAAAATAGTAATTAAATAGAAATACTAAGTTAAAATATTATTTTATAAGATTCTTGAACAGAATATTAAATATTTAAAATAAAAGGAAATTAAAGAAAAAATAGTTTAATTAATTAAGAAAAGGTTCCATCAAGAAACTCTTCTAATGGATCACTATAACTTTCATTTACAGAATCAAATCCAGATGCTTTTTCTCCATCAGGTTTTTCTCTGTGATGCATTTCATGAGGTTTTACTCCTGATACAACTATTGTTGTTCTTATAGTATTCTGTAAAGACTCATCGATTTGAGTTCCCCAAATGATTTCAGCTTCTGGATCTAATCTATCAGCTATTGTCTGTACAACCTTTTCAGCTTCGTATAAGGTTAAATCAGAACTACCTGAAATATTAATAAGAGCTCCTGTAGCATCAGAAATATCTAAGTCTAATAAAGGACTGTTAAGTGCTTCGTGAACAGATTCTAAGGCTCTATCACCAGAATCAGATTCTCCCATACCTATCATTGCCATACCAGATGATTCCATAATACTTTTAATATCAGCGAAATCTAATGCAATTAAACCTGGTTTGGTAATTAATTCTGTAATACCTTTAACAGCTCTCCCTAAAATTTCATCAGAAACCATAAATGCCTTGTTTAAAGGCAAGTTAGGTGCAACCTCTAATAACTTATCATTTGGAATGATAATCACTGTATCTGATGTATCCTTAAGCTTTTTTAAACCTTGTTCAGCATGTTCTCGTCTTTTAATGCCCTCAGCTGAGAAAGGCATGGTAGCTATTGCAACAGTTAAAGCACCTGTTTTTTTGGCTATTTTAGATATTATTGGAGCAGAACCAGTTCCAGTTCCTCCACCTAAACCACAAGTGACAAAAACCATGTCCGCACCTTCAAACTGATCTTTTATTTCATCTTCGCTTTCTTCTGCACATAATTCACCAACATCAGGTTTACCACCTGCACCAAGACCTCCACAAGTCTTACGACCTATTAATATCTTTTTTTCTGCTTGGCTATAGAATAAATCTTGCGCATCTGTATTTACAGTTATAGTTTCTGCTCCTTCAATACCAATTTCATTTAATCTTGAAATAGTATTATTTCCAGCACCACCAGAACCAATAACAAATATTTTAGCTTTACTATCTTCAATAATGTCTATTAGTTCTTCGTCTATATCTGTAGATATTCTATTGGACTGTTTTTTCTCAGTCCTCTCTTCTGATTCTTTTATTACATCGTCTATAAATTTCAATTACTAACCCCACATCAATAATTATCATAATTAATTTTATAATAAGTTATATTTAAATGCAATGGTTTATTTATTTATTAAATTAAAAAATTATTTCAAAATTTTTATATTTTTAATCTAATTAAAAGTAAACTTTTTAAAAAAGTTAAAAAACATGAAATTTAATCAATTATTTTTTTTTTAAAAAAGTTTGATTAAAAAAATTGTTTTTACATTTGGATTAATAGTTTTTACATTTAGATTACTAAACTTTTATCTCATATACTATATACTTTTATCCCCATAATATATAAAGAATATGGAAAATAAGTTAACTAAAGCAATATAAATTAAAAATTATTAATTTTAAAAATAATAAATAGTTAGTTCAATAAATTAATGATTATAATTATGGAAAAGTTCTTAAATTTTAAAATGATAACTTTTTTTATTAAATTATTTAATTTTAAACATCACTTTATGAAAATCTATAATTTAAGTAATGAAAATATATTTTAATTAATATAAATAATTTTAAGTTAATATATTTTAATAATACTTATTTTTAAAGAAGTTATTTATTAAAAACTTTATCAAAACCAATATTATTGAAGAATTATTTTTCAATTTAGAAGAACTTATTCTTTCTTTAAAAATATTTTTAAATGTGGATTATTATAATATTAAATGAATTTAAGGTAATTTAAAATTATAATATAGTGCTTTGTAAATATTATTTTTAAATATTCATATTATTTTTAATTAATATTTTAGAATAATTATATTTTAAATATATACATAATTTTATTTATTTTATTAAATTAAGTTAAATAAGATATTTTATTTTAAAAAAAATAATTTTTAATTACTTAACTTATATTTATCTTAAAATTGAAAAAATAGATATTTTAATAAATTCAATATAGTTTAGAACCAATTTTTATTAAAATATTCTAATTTTCAAAATTATCTAATAGAGTTTATTAATTTATAATTAAATAATTTATTTTATTTATTTTTTAAAAATAATAATTTTAATCTTATAATTTTAAATTTTAAATAGTGTAAACTTATTTTAATTAATATAAATAATTTTAAATTAATATTTTTTAATAATATTTAATTTTAAAGAAAGTTATTTATTAAGAACTTTATCAAAACCACTATAATTAAATAAAAATTTTAAATTAAAATTAAATAGTATTGGATCTAAACTTTTCAGTGAACATTTTTTGAAAAAGATGTATTTTTTTTATTTTCACTAATAAGTAGCTAAAAATGGGTTAATGTTTGCTTAAAAGTAGATATAAACTTAAATATAGATTTTTCAGCCATAAATTTAGAATATTTCATTAATTTCAAATTCAAAAACATTTAATAAGTAGAAAAAATATATAAAATTAAGTGAAAAATCAAGTTATAATGATTATTACAAAATAAAATATTAAATAAAAATCTTCTATTGTATTATTTAACAAATTGAGATTTGTCTAAATTGACATTATAAATTACAAAATTAGTATTATATAAAATAAGCCAATTCAGAGGTGTAATAAATGAGTGATTCAAATGCTAACAAAGAAAGAGAGATAATGACTTTAGCAAATAAGGGGATAATATCAATTCCTCCAACTACAAACATTAAAGATGCTGTCACTACCATGGTTAAAGAAAAATTTAGAAGATTACCAATAACAGATCCAGGTTCAGGTAAATTGCTTGGAATACTAACTTCAATGGATGTTATAAGCTTTTTAGGGGGTGGAGACAAATATAATCTAATGGCAGAAAAACATAAAGATAACTTCTTATCAGCTATTAATGAATCAGTTAGAAAAATAATGTCAACAGATGTTAAACATATTACTACTGAATATTCTATGAAAGACACATTAGAGTATATGATTAAAGAAAAAACGGGCGCTGTCCCAATTTTAAATGAAGAAGAAAAAATTGTGGGTATGGTTGCTGAAAGAGATTTCATTTTAGCAATGGCTGGAGTTTTTACAGATGAAGTAATTCAAGATGTGATGACAGCAAAATTAAAATTAATAACTACCACTCCAGGAACACCAATAGAAGGTGTTTCAAAAATAATGGTTAGAAACAGTCTTAGAAGACTTCCAATTGTTGGTAAAGAAAAGGATATACCTAAAATTAATGATGAAAAATTAGTTGGAATATTGACTTCAACAGACCTTTTAAGGTTCCTTGGAGATAGTAATTTATTTAATACTTTATCATCAAACAGTACCTTAAAAATTTTGAATTCTAAAGTTTCTGATTTCATGATAACTGATGTTTTAACTGCTGAGCCATTAACAAGAATTGGAGATCTATGCGAATTTTTCATTAAAAATAATATTGGTGGGATTCCTATTGTTAAAGATAAAGAATTATTAGGAATAATCACTGAAAGGGATATTTTAGAAGTTATTTATAATAATAGCTAAATAGCTATTATCTATTTTTTTAGAATCAAGGTGTTTATAATGTCTGATAGATTTGAAAAAGGGATGAACATACTTAAAATCACGAATAAAGAGATAATTGAACAAATGTTTGATGAATTGAAAGATATATCTCCTGATTTAGGCAGATTTGTAGTGGAATTTCCATACTCTGAAATATATACTCGTGATGGTTTAGATTTAAAAACAAGAGAATTAATAACGGTTGCTGCATTAACAGCTATGGGGACTGCTCCAACCCAATTAGAACATCATATAAATGCTGCATTAAATGTGGATAATTCTCCAAAAGAAATTGTAGAAGCTATTATGCAAATGTCTGCCTATGCTGGATTTCCAGCTGCAATAAATGGAATTAATGCTGCTAAGAATGTTTTTAAGGAGAAAGGATTGCTTCCAGTTAAATAGCTATTTTTTAAATATTGAATACTTTTTTTGCATTATTTTCTGTGGTTTTATTTACTACGGAAAAATCTATTTCTTTAATCTCTGCAATCTTATCAATAACTAACTTAACAAATGATGGCTCATTTCTTTCTCCTCTAATTGGATGAAGATAAGGGCTGTCTGTTTCAGTTAATATATTTTCTAATGAAATTTCAGTAAAAAGTTCCTGATGTTTCTTTGAATAGTTAATCATTCCAGAAGCAGACATAAAATACCCCATATTCTCTATTTTTTTAGCTGTTTTTAAACTACCACTATAACAATGGAAAATTACATTTGGAATAGCTTCAAATTGGCTTATTATATTAAATGCTTTCTTTTCAGCATCCCTACAATGAATTAAAACCTGTTTTTGATGTTCATTAGCAAAATCACAAAACTTTTTAAAAATATCTATTTGCCTATCCCTTTGAAATTTATCTTTAACATAAAAAAAATCCATTCCAACCTCACCAATAGCTACAATTTCATCAAGATGTTCAGTTACTTGTAATAAAACTCTATCTAAATCTTCATTACTCATATTAGCAGATTGAAGAGGGTGAAAACCAAATGAAGGATAAATAAAGTCTTTATAGTCTTTTGAAAGTTGTAAAGCTTTAATATTTCCTTCAAAGCTTGTTCCTGAATTTATAAGAGCCGTTAAATTTTTTTTTGCTCTTTTTATAACTTCATCTCTATCTTTATTAAAGTCTTCAAAATCTAAATGGCAATGTGTATCTATCATATTTTATCCAATTAAAATTTTCTTTATAAAATGAATGTTTTAAGTCCCTAATCTTCTTTCTCTTTCTTGATATGAACGTATAGCTCTTAAAAAATCTACTTTTCTAAGTTCAGGCCATAAACTATCACAAAAATAAAGTTCAGAGTATGATGACTGCCATAATAAGAATCCACTAAGACGTTCCTCTCCACTTGTTCTTATAATTAAATTAGGATCATCCAATCCAGCGGTATAAAGGTTTTCATTTACAAGATTTTCATTAATATCATCAATACTTATTTTACCATCTTTAAATTCATTAACAATCTTTTTTATTGCATCTACAATTTCTAATCTTCCATCGTATCCAATAGCTAAATTGAATAATCGTTTATTATACATTGCTGTTGATTCTTCCGCTTTCCTAATAGATTCTTTTACTTCATCAGGTAAAAGATCTATTCTACCAACAACTTTAACCCTAACTTCGTTTTTATGGATTTTTTCATGAGAAACAATTCTTTTAAAATTTTTATTAAATAAGGACATTAATCCATCAACTTCATCTTTAGGTCTATTAAAATTTTCAGTAGAGAATGCATAAGCGGTCACAATCTCTATTCCCAAATCAATACTCCAATCTAAAACCTTTTCTAAGGTATTAACACCAAATTCATGACCTTTCATAACATTAATACTGCCCTGTATCTTAGAAAATCTTCTATTTCCATCCATGATTAAAGCAATGTGTTTTGGCATGTTTTTGGGATTTAATTTCTTTGAAATATGCCATTCATAAAGTTGATATATTAATTGTAATAAACTCAATTATTTTTCCCCTATATTTTATTCTTTAAATATAAAACTTAATATAATATTTTTTAATAATATTAATAAATAATTGATTAGAATATGGATTTAATAATATTGTAATAATAAACATTAATTAAAATATAGAAAATTAAAAAAAGTAAAGCTTAGTTAAAGCAAAGTTTAATTTATGGTGATAAATAATTTAGAAAAAGAGAGATTAAATAAAAAATTAGTATTATTCTTCAGACAATAGAACACCGTTAATAACACCGTCTTGTCCAGGTCGTGAAGTAATTTTTGCTTTTCCAAGTTCAGTTTCAACAACAGCCCCTTTTGTAATAATGTTACGTCTAACATAGTTAGGATTAGCTTGATTTTCAACAACATTTAAAATTTCTAATTTTTCAGCTTTGTTGTTAGCTGGATTGATTAAATTAATTTCATTACCTAAAGCCAATCTTAGTTTTTCATTACCACCACGAACTCTTATCTTTCTTAACTTTTTCTCTCCTATTCTTGTTTCAGTAGGATCTCTTCCTAATTCAAATTTTTTCTTCCCACGACTTGCTACATTTCTTCCACCAGATGGACTTCTTTTAGATTTTCCTTGAAAAATTGCCATTATTTTACCTTCCAATAACTTTTAATAATTAATATTAATTAATAATTTTTTTTATAATTAATTTATTATTATTAATTCAAAAAATTTTTTGTAAATTATTTTTTCAAATATTAATATTTATCTTTTAAATTTTATTTAAAGAAATTAAAATTGATTTTGATTACAAATATTTAATTGAATTTTATAAAATTAGTATATAAATAAAAAAAAATAATTTTACACAACAATTATAAATTAATTTATTATAAATTTTAAGTTCTTATTATATATATTTATATTATCAGTTTAAGAACCAAATTTTTTGCACTTTAAAAACTTCAGTTTTGACTTAAAAATCTTTGATTTTCTTTAGTGAAGTTTTTTATTTCACTTAGAAAAACGGGGGCTGTGAAAAATCCAACTGATAAATCTATTCATCAACTTTCTACTCAAATGTGTGGTGTAAGTAAGAGTCTTTTTTTTAGTCTTGTATTGATCTTATAAACTTCTTAAAATGCTTTAAAAATAAAGTATTATAATTATTGAATAAAGTGTTATATTTTCATCAGTTGAATTTTTCACAGCCTCAAAAACGAAGCTTTTCTTTAGTTTAAAATTTTTTGATTTTTATTAGAATGTTTTAATTTTCAAAATTATCTAATATATTTTATTAACTTATAATTAAAATAGTTTATTTTATTTATTTTTTAAAAATAATAATTTTAATTTTAAATAATTTAAATATATTCTAATTAATATAAATGATTTTAAATTAATATTTTTTAATAATATTTATTTTTAAAAAAATTCATTTATTAAGAACTTTATCAAAACCACTATACA
>JAITOM010000128.1 GCA_031289975.1 Methanobrevibacter sp.
TTATTTATTTTTAAAAATAATAATTATAATTTTTTTAATTAAAAATTTGACAGTTATTATGTAATTTAAAAAATTTCATTATTGAACTTGTTCAATTAGAAAAACGAAGTTTTTCTTTATTGAAATTTTTTATTTCGATTAGAAAATCTTTGATTTTCTTTACTTACAAACATTATTTCATACACTATAAATATATTTTAATAATATTCAATTTTAAAGAAAGTTATTTATTAAGAACTTTATCAAAACCACTATATTAGGATATATTCTATATGATTTTCTAACTTTTAACATTTTCTTTCTTCTCTTTTTTTATCTTAATACATTATCCATACATAATAGCATATAAATGTTCAGATTATATTAAAACTAACCAAAACCATTAAAAGGATGGGATTACTCAAACATTTCCATCAATATTTTTTAAGCCAATAATTCCAGTCTTTAATAGCTTCAAGAGTTTGAATATCTTTATCAAAAGGCTCTAAATCTTCAACATCAACATAAAACTCTTTATCGTTCCATTGAACTTCGACATCTTCAATAGTATCAGCATGATCTTTTAACCACAATACAGATCCAACAATATCAAAAGATCCCAACATATCAGTAACAATAACTAATTCTCCATCTGGAATCTCACAAGAAGCATTATTAATAATTCTTGCTTTAAATGGGAAAACTAATGCATCATCCATGTAAGCTTCCCATCCATAAGAAATCTCTTCATCACCATAACAATCAACGATTACTTCCATATCAATTCTTTCACAACGATATTGATCTTCATCCATAATAATCACATGATCTCTTTTTTATAAAATAAATAACATATTATATGTTTAGATTGGATTTAACATTTTTCTTTTTTGCATTGAAAAAATTTAAATTACAAACATATATTTATCTATAATTTAAGCTCAGGATAAATAACCTCAATTCCTTCTTCTTTTAAAATATCAAATGATTGGACATTTTCAGTATGTATAGGCTATAACTTTTCAGGATTAATCTCTTGAATCATATTAAGTATTTCTTCACCACTTCATGACCTGAAACATATATAATGGATTGGGAAGTAGATTAAAATGTTTTAACCAGTTTTAACTCTTTTAAAATCAATTTTCATCTCATCATTAAAAGGTTCTGTTAATGATGGATATACATGCCATTTCCTGGTTTTATATCGATTAATTCTTTAAGTTCAAAAAAATCACATCTAAAAATGTATTTTTCTCCATCCTCTTTTAAATCTTTGTAAGTAATTACATTATCTTCTTTTAGAAATTCTCTTTCCCATATTTCATATTCTTTTTTAACTTCTTCATCATCAAAATCTATGACTTTCCAATCTCCTTCATAACAAACATAATGTTCAGCAGAAATCAAACCTTGTTTTTTACGAGGAAAATAAACAGTTAATGATGAGTCTTTTAAATTAGGATACTTATCTTTTTCTATACTCTTAGTATTTTCCAATAATTCTAACATATAAGCTTGTTTTTACTGTTAATAGCTAAAATCCTATCAGTATTTTTTGCAACATTGTAAAAAGTAATTAACCTATCCAAATCCCTAATAGGATAATTAACAATGGCTAATCCTTTATGGTCTTTAATTAAATTAGTGGCTTTATTTTCAATATCTTCTTCATTTCCTTTAACACTTTCATTTATTCTTGTTCCTTCACAAAGCATAATAGTGGGATTGAATTTATGGGATTCAACCATGAATTTATCGATGTATCCTTTATTCCATCCATGAAAACGAATATCTCCACTGTAGACAATAGTGTCATTATCATTTTCTAAAAAATACCCAGAAGATCCTGGAAGAGAATGATCTACAGGAATTGATGTAACTTTAAAGCCATTAATTTCAAATGGAGAGTAAGGTTTTACAGTTACAATATCTCTTTTAATTTTGCAATCTTCTCCTATAAGTTTTTTATATCCCTCTCCTCTCTTTTTAGGAACATAATGCAAACTTTTTTTAAAATTCATAATCTCTGCAAATGATGCCTTTCCAGTTTCTTCTAAAACATTTAATATTATTTCAGACTTCTTTCTCATAAAAATAGGAATATCTTCCCTTAAATAATGAATATATGCTGAGTGATCCATATTGGGCATGTGACGAGAGAATTCCATCAACACAAGGTAATTCACAAGATTTTAATCCACAATGCTTTAAATAATCTTCCCTATAGATTCCTTTAATCTTAGGGAGCATTCCCAATTCAATAAAATCCATTATCCCATTAAGCTTTCGAGGCTGAAGAAACTCTGAAAAATAGCTGTTTGCTTTTGAAAAACTCATACCAAAGTCTAAAAACAAAGAAGAAACATTATTTTGAGAATTAGAAGATTTTTTATTATCCACTAATATTTTGTTTCCTTCAATTTCATTGACTCCTCCATAGAAACTTAATGTAATTTTATCACCTTTATTAGTAAGTTTTTGATATTATAGTCATTTTGGAAAAGTTCTTAAATTTTGAATATAAATTTTTTTATTAAATTATTTAATTTTAAATATTAATTTATAAAAATCTATAATTTTAAATTTTAAATAATATAAATTTATTTTAATTAATATAACTAATTTTAAATTAATATTTATAAAACCTATGACTTTTTAAGTCAGAAAATTTTAATTTTTGTTATTTTTTAATAATATTTATTTTTAAAAAAATTATTTGTTAAGAACTTAATCAAAACCACTATATAATTTTATTTATGGGATTGGGCAGTAATTATTTTATTTTTCACATAAATCCCATATTCCCCCGATACAAATTAAGAAAAAATTGGGGTTGTGAATTTTTATTTAAATGTCATTCACAATAGTAGAATCAAATTTATAACATATAAAAAAGTGTTTTTAAAGTTTTATTCCAAATATGATTTTTTATCATTAATCTTTTCTAGCTCTGATTTAGCTTTTTTAAATAGGGTTAAGAAATTGTCTTCGTTAGTAACAGGAATTATTTTCAGACCTAAAGTTCTATGTTCTTCAATCCAATCTTCTTCAAAGACAGGGACTTCAACTTTAATTGGTTCAACTGTTTTATTTACAATGATGATGTTTCTGTATGGAAAATTACGCTCTACAATGTAACCTCCAAGACTTACAAGATGCTGAGCTCTAACTACAAATTTCAAATAATCACCTTTAAACAATAATCATAATAAACTTAATATAATGGCTAACACTCCAAGTAATGAGGTTCCAATAACAGTTGGATATAGCTGTTTATTGGTAAATACTGGTGAAAATGCACTTATTATTCCCATAATTAAAGGAAATATGAATGCAATAGCTATATTAATTAAAATCTTCCATGAGTACACATCTGGTGGAAGACCTATGAATAAAACTGAAAATATCATACTCATAGTAAATATTAAAAATCCTCGAGTGAAGTATACTATAGCCCTATATTTGGATGCATATTCCATGTATGGTCCTTCAATAACATCAGCTTTTGCTTTTAATATTGCAAATGGGTATTCATTCATTAAAATCATATAACCTACAAAGAAAACTATGAATCCAAGGATTCCAGCTGTTGTAAATAATATTGGACCGTGAATAGCTTGATAATTTACAATATCTTTAAGATAAACACTTCCTACAATAGACACAGGCACAAACAAAGATAGGTAAAGTGGAAAAGAACCAAATGATATTAATCTAAATGCCCTTTTTGAACTAATATCTTCAATATATGATCTTTGACTATCTAAATGAAGTCCTCCTTTTACTAAATCTGGAAAAGGCATTGGAAGAGACATTATAGATTTTGAAAGAGCCCCCATTAATACATAACATATTTCTTCAACTTTTAAAAATCCTATAATAGCTATTACACTTGCTAATGCAGTGATTGTATATGTTTGAGGTATTAAAAATAATAATATTAAAAATATTACTATAAAACATATTATTGGCAATGTTTTATATAGTCCTGGAACTGTAGAATTTGGTTTAATGTTCTCTTTAAAGAGAAACTTAATTGGAGCCATTATCCCTGGACTTATAACTGAAGGTCCAATTCTCTGTTGAATTCTCGCATGAACATATTTTCTTTCAAATCCTGGAATTATTGATCCTACAATAAAAGCTATTATAAGAGTAGCTATTACAGCTGAAATTGGATATAAAATTTCTGTTGATATCATTTTCATCCCTACCATTATTTTTAATCGTTTATTTATTATAATCCATAACTTCAATAGCTCTATCAGTACAAGTAAAACACGGGTCGCATTGAACAATACATAATTGTGCATCAGTTATATGATTACCAATACATGCAAGTTGCATAGCACCAATATTGGACATTGATGGAGTTCTTATTATGGCTCCTCTTACTCTACCATCCTCTAACCTATATGAATGATATAATCTTCCTCGTGGAACCTCAATATAATTATGGATGGTATCAGTATCAAAAATATTCCAAGATCTATTTACAATAGGACCTTTTGGTAAGTTTTTAATGGCTTGTCTAATAATGTTAATAGTTTCAGGTATTTCTAAAACCCTTAAAAGGATATTATCCTTAACATCCCCATCTGATAAAGTTATTACATTAATATCAAAGTCTTCATATTCCTTCATAGTGGTTCTAAGATCTTGACTTACTCCAGTAGCTCTTAAAGTTGGACCAGTAACCTCTAACCTTAATGCATCTTTTTGAGATATTTTTCCTACACCAGTGATTCTATTCATAACAATAGGATCACTAACAAAACGATCGGCAAATTCAGCTACTTTTGTTTCAATAAAATCCATTCCTTCAACAATTTTTTGAATTCTATTTTCATCCAATTCACACCTTGGTCTAACTCCACCAATTATAGAAGCACCGTACTGAACTCTATTACCACCAATCATTCTTAAAAGTTCCATTACAGTTTCTCTAATTGAAAATGCTCTCATTGCAAATGTTTCATGAGCTAAAACTTCACTTCCATGTCCAAGATATAGAAGATGACTATGTAATCTTTCTAATTCTTCCATGATAATACGTATATAGTTAGCTCGTGGAGGAACATCTATTTCAAGACCTTTTTCAGCCGTTAAAACTGAATTCCAAATATGGGCATTGGAGCATATTCCACAAACTTTCTCAGTAAGAGCATTAGCTTTTTCAACAGGAAGTCCTTCCATAATCCTTTCTATCCCTCTATGATTAACACCAATGGTTATTTCAGCATCCCTTATAATTTCATCCTCAACAAAAAGTCGAAGTCTATAAGGTTCTAATGCTGCAGGATGAACGGTTCCCAAAGAAACTTCAGTTTCTATTGTTTCAAAGTTATTCTCTTTACTCATTTATAACACCTAATAAGCATTAAACATGATTTTTATAAATATTATTATTAATAATATATTTTAACTTTAAATTATATTTTTAATTTAAATTATTTCTTTATAGTGGTGTAAAAATGTTTGTAATTAATCATTTATTTTTAAATATCTTATTTTTAAAAATTTATTTTCAACTTAGGATAATTTATTCTCAGTTTTTAAAAATTTCAAATTATAGTAATTTTGATAAAGTTCTTAATAAATAACTTTTTTAAAAATAAATATTATTAAAATATATTAATTTAAAATTAGTTATATTAATTAAAATAAATTTATATTATCTAAAATTATAGATTTTTATGAATTAATATTTAAAATTAAATAATTTAATAAATAAAATTATCATTTTAAAATTTAAGAACTTTCCATAAGGACTATATATTGATAATTATATTTTAATCGGCATTTAGTAATTTTGGTAAAGCAGATACAACACCAGCTAAAATATCTTGTGGTCTTACTGCACAACCTGGAACTTTAGCAT
>JAITOM010000209.1 GCA_031289975.1 Methanobrevibacter sp.
GTGCTAAAAGTGTGAATGAATCCCGTTAAGAAACGAAGATTCTCACATTAATAGATAAAGATATGCTTGAGCGGCTTGTCATGAAAGTGACACGAGCCGTTCTTAGGAGAGGTTAGGAGGGAAACCTCCTAATTTCATCCGACAAACTTTTATCATCTGTTTTCAATTTTTCAATTGAAAATCCACACTAATTTACAGTGCCCATATTTGACACTGCTCAAATCTTTACTGATGAAATATTTTAAGAAAAGTAATTTTTATAATATAGTATATGAAATAATGTTTGTAAGTAATGAAATTTTTTAAATTACATAATAAATGTCAAATTTTTAATTAAAAAAATTATAATTATTATTTTTAAAAATAAATAAATAAATAAAAAGTATTATTTAAAAAATTATATTTAATATTAATTTAAAATTTATAAAAATAAGATATTTAAAAATAATGATTACTTATAAACATTTTTTACATCACTATAGTTTAAATCTTAAAGTTTGAAAATAATTATAAAAATTTATTTAATAATGAAATATCTTATTTTATAATTTAAGATTTAAATAGTCGTTGTTATTAAAAATATTATTTAAACTATTTATTAATTTATAAAATACAAATTATAAATAAATTATATGAATAATAAATAAAAATATTAATAACTTATTTTTATCAAACTTTTAGTATTAAACTATATATTAATTTAAAGTTATTTATATTAATTAAAATTTAAAATTATAGATTTTTATAAAATATTATGGATTTTTATAAAATATTATAGATTTTTATAAAATGATATTTAAAATTAAATAATTTAATAAATAAATTTATCATTCAAAAATTAAGAACTTTTCCATAATGAGCATAATGAATATATATTAAGTTTTAAAATTATAAGTTTAATATAATTAATTTTATTAATTTTTTAGATTGATATACTTTTATTTAGATTTATAAAAACATTTATTTATTAATAAGTAAAAAGAATTAATCTATAATGAAAATGAAGTTTATATAAACAAATAAAGATGATAATGATAATACGAGAATTTCAAAGAATGGATTTATTTAGAGTTCATGAGATTGAAAAAGAAACATTTACTAATCCTCATGAAAAAAACATATTACAATGGTTGTATGATATTGGAGCAGGTTTTTTAGTTGCTGAAGAGAAAAATTTAATATTGGGTTATATAATATTTTCTCTAAAAAAAGAAAATCAAGGGCATATAATATCAATAGCTGTTGATAGGAAATTTAGAAATCAGAGTATTGGTTCTAATCTTCTTAAAACAGCAATTAATATATTGAAGAAATTTGATACTAAAATTATTTATTTGGAAGTTGAATCCTCAAAACAAGTTGCAATAAATTTCTACAATAGATTTGGTTTTAAAAAGAATGAAGTTTTAAAAAACTATTATGGGGATGGATCCGATGGAATATCTATGCATTTAAAATTATAGTGATTATTTATGGTGTTAATTTGAAGTTACCTGAATTACTTGCATACAGCTCAATAAAAAATCTTGAAATAGCTATTTATGCTGGAGCAAGTTCTATTTGTTTGCCTGGAGAAACATATTATGAAGAGAATTTATTTGATGAGATTGAGAAAGCTGTTAAAATAGCTCATCTTTATAATGTAAATATTTATTTAAGTTTTAACACCTTAATAAAAGAAGATGAATTTATTGATGTGCTAAAGTATATTATTGCTCTTTATAAAGTTGGTGTGAATGGAATAATAGTTCAGGATTTAGGATTGATTAAAGTTATTAAGGATATCTTACCTAAATTTAGTATTCATGGTTCTACCCAATTAAATATAGTTAATAGCTTAGGCTTAACTTGGGCTAAAGATATCATGATTAAGAGAATTAGTTTAGCTCCACAATTAAATTATGAAGAATTGAAAGATCTTAGTCAATTTGCTCATTCAATGAATCTTGAAAGTGAAATATTGATCCATGGAGAATTATGCTCTTCTTACTCTGGATTATGTTCATTTAATAGAAGTGAAAATTCTCTAATCCGCAACAAAAAATATAAAATAGGTAAAGAGGATTTTTATTTACTATCAAGAAAAAATATTTCTCTATACTCTAAATTAGATGAACTATTAAAGTTAGATATAGATTGCTTTAAAGTTGAAGGTAGTATTGAAGATAAGGATTATATTGTAACTGTTATAAATAGCTATAGGATGGCATTGAATAAAAGAAAATTTAAAGGTAATATTATTGATGAGAAAGACTTAATAGCTATTGAAAAGTTAAGCATAGTTTCTAATAGAGAAGAATCTGCAGATCATACCTTTGATAAAAATTTAAGTGATGAAAAAAAGATAAATAATCCTGGTCTCTACATTGGTAGGATAGAAAATCTTGATTTTAATAGTTTTACCATTAATTTAAAACCTAAATTATTAAGTTCAATTGAATTGGGTGATGTTTTAGTTATTGAATCTAAGGACAAATATTTTAATTTGGAAATTTTAATTAAACCAGTTTTAAAAGACAGTGTATTGATTATAAAAAAATCTAACAAAGATAAGGAATTTAAAATATCTAAGGGATATAAAGTTTATCTTAGGAAAAGTAAAGCCATATCAGAGTTTAGTAATGATTTGATTAACAATGAAAAATTTTGGAAAATAAAAAAATCAAAAATAGCTATCAACTTTTATATGGATAAACATAATCATCCTATCTTAAAAGGTTTTATTAATTTAGTAAATGGGAAAAAATTATCAATAAATAAAAAAGGAGATGAATCTTTACATTTAGCTCAAAATAAGCCATTAACTATTGAAAATCTTAGAAATAATTTCTTAAAAATTGGTAAATTACCTTTTATAATAACGGATATTAAATTTAAATACAATGAGAATCTTTTTGCGCCTATAAGTCAAATTAATAAGCTTAGGAGAGAATTCTTTAGTGAACTCTCAGATTCGATTATTAATAGCTATTTACCAATTGATAAAAATCAAGTAGATAAAAGATTTAAAACATTTTACTTAAAATATAACAATCAAAGTTTAAAAAAGGATATAATTAAAGATCATAATTTATCAATTTATATTAATGATTTAAATATTCTTAAATTTATAACCACGAACGATTTTAATTTTAAAAGAGTTTATTTAGAAATTCCTCATGAAAGTAATGATTTTAATAAAAAAAATAAAATCAATATTAATTATATGGTAAATTTCATGAAAACAGCAATAGCTATTTCAAAAAATGGAAGCTATGAACTTATTTGGAAATGGGATGATATAGTCCATGAAGAGATTAAAGATGGATTTATTAAAGCTTTTGGGATTTTAAATAAATTAAATATTAAAATTAATGTAATGACTGGATTTTTAGGTTTAGACATTTATTTAAAGGATAAATATAATATAAATGTTTTAGGATCAAAAAATTTAAATATCAACAATTCAATGAGTTTTTTAAATTTGAAAAATTATTCACTATTAACTTTATCCTTAGAACTTTCAAAAAAAGATCTAATCAATTTTATAAATAAATATAAGATTTTATCAGAATATGAAAAACTACCAGAACATGAAATAATTGTTGGTGGAATTAGTGAAATTTTAAGAACTAAAATTCCTATTACAAACATGAAAACAAACAATGAAATATTTTTAGATGACTTAAGAAATAATTTATATCCTATTAAAAAAGATACCATGGGTAATTTTACTATTCTTTTAAATAGTACGAATATTTTATTA